>CANOFI010000127.1 GCA_947565255.1 uncultured Lachnospiraceae bacterium | reverse complement strand
GTGTCTTTTTCAATACATAGCTTGGATAATTCTAAAATTTCAGGAGTTATTTCGGATAAATTGTTAGAATACATAGTGCACCTTCCTTCTAAAATATGATATGATTCATTCTATTATAACATATTTATACCCTGCCTGGCAATGAAAATCTGAAAAAATTCGCGGCAGCAGCGGCAGCATTTCTTATGATGGTGCAGTTTTGAAGGATTTAAAATGTAAAAAAATAAAAATTTCTTTGCTAAATCTGTAAATGTTTGATATACTATGAATAAGATTAAGATTATTCTGATTTGAGGACAAGAGGAGGTATGGTATGGAACAGACAAATAAAATTGGACAGGTACAGATTGCGGACGATGTGGTTGCGATTATCGCAGGGCTTGCGGCAACGGAAGTAAAAGGAGTTGCCTCCATGGCGGGAAATATTCCGAATGAACTGATTTCCAAGATTGGAAGGAAAAAACTTTCCAAAGGGGTGAAGGTGGAAGTCCTGGACGGAAGCGTCAGTGTGGATCTGGCATTGCAGCTTGAATACGGCTATAACATTCTGGATATCTCTCAAAAGGTCCAAAAGAAGGTGCAGGATGCGATTGAGAATATGACCGGTCTGCATGTGGAGGATGTCAATATCCAGATTTCCGGCGTGAACATGCAGATGGAGCAGACAAATTAAGATACGCAATACAGGGCGGTCTGGCAGAGATGGGTGTTGGACCGCCTTTGTTTGAATACAGAGCGAGAATGACGGAGGATTTCTATGAACCGGTACAAAATAAGAGAACATGCATTTAAACTGTTGTTTCTTACAGGATTTTACGCGGAGGCAGACCGGCAGGACCAGCTGGAATTATATTTTGACAGAGAAGAACTGAAGGAAGCCGATAAGAGTGCAAAGGATGCTATTTTAGAAAAGTATCAGGGTGTTATGGAGGAAGAGGAGCAGATTGACGACCAGATTAATAAGGTGGCCTTAGGCTGGAGAACGGACCGCATGGGCAAGGTGGATCTGAGCATTTTGCGGCTGGCAGTGTATGAGATGAATTATGATGACAGTGTGCCGTCCGGCGCCGCGATTAATGAGGCGGTAGAACTCGGCAAGAAATACGGGCAGGAGGAATCTGCCGCATTTATCAATGGTATTTTGGCGAAACTGGTTTAGGAGACGCGCGATATGAGAAGGAATGTGTACACGGTCGGCCAGGTCAATGCCTATATCAAAAATATGTTCACCCAGGATTTTATGATGAACCGCATTTATATAAAAGGGGAAGTGTCCAATTGTAAATATCACACCTCTGGGCATATTTATTTCACCTTAAAGGATGAGACAGGTACTATGGCATGCGTCATGTTTTCCAGTCAGAGAAAAGGGCTTGCATTCCGGCTGGAGGAAGGGCAGAAGGTGATTGCCCTCGGCACGGTAAATGTCTATGAGCGGGATGGGAAATACCAGCTGTACGCAAAGGAAATTGTGCTTGACGGAACAGGGGATCTGTACCGGCGTTTTCACGAATTAAAGCAGCAGTTAGAAGAAATGGGGATGTTTTCGGAGGAATACAAGCAGCCGGTTCCCAAATACTGCCAAAAGATAGGCGTTGTCACGGCGCCGACGGGGGCGGCCGTGCAGGATATCCGGAATATTGCCGGCAGAAGGAATCCGTTTGTCCAGCTTATCTTATATCCGGCGCAGGTGCAGGGACAGGGCGCCGCCGAGAGCATCGTCCGCGGAATCAGAATGTTGGATGCCTGCGGCATGGACGTGATTATTGTCGGGCGCGGGGGCGGTTCGATTGAAGATTTATGGGCGTTTAATGAGGAGTGTGTCGCAAGGGCAATTTTTGAATGCAATACGCCGGTCATTTCGGCAGTCGGCCATGAAACAGATTTTACAATTGCAGATTTTGTCGCGGATTTGCGGGCGCCGACGCCTTCGGCTGCGGCAGAGCTTGCTGTATTCGAGATAGAACAGATAGAACAAAGAATGAGAGATATGCACGAATGGCTTGTCCAGAAAATAAGAGGCTGTACGGATGCCGCATGGGAGCGGTATGAAAAGGCCAGAATGCGTCTTGGCTACTTAAGTCCGGAACACCAGCTGAGACAGAAGCAGCAATATGCCGCAGAGCTGGAGGAGAAGCTGAGGACGGCAATGGCACAGAGGCTGCAGAAGAGCAGGCACCGGCTGGAGTTATATGCAGGGAGACTGGAAGGGTTGTCTCCGCTTGCGAAATTAAGCAGGGGTTATGCCTTTGTGACAGACGAAGGCGGAAAGGCGCTTGTGTCGGTGGACCAGACAAAAAAAGGCGGACTGCTTGCCCTGCAGATAAAAGACGGGGAAGTACTGGCAAGAGTGGAAGAGAAGAAAAAAACGGAAAGGGTGATGGAAGGTGGCGGCGAAAAAGCAGGAAAAGACGCTGGAGGAGTCTTTTGAGGAATTGGAAGGCATTATGGAAGTATTGGAAAAAGAGCCGGCGTCGCTGGAGGAATCCTTTCAACTGTACAAAAAGGGAATGGATGTTTTGAAGCGGTGCCATAAGGAGCTGGATACGGTGGAGAAAAAAATGCTGATTTTAAACGAAGATGGAGAAACGCATGAATTTTAAAGAACAATATCAAAAAAAATTAGAACAGACAGAGCATATAATCCGGGAAGTGATTCCAAAGGAGGACGGCTATGCGCACACGGTCATAGAGGCGATGAATTACAGCCTTCTGGCAGGCGGTAAACGGCTCCGTCCGATGTTTATGCTGGAGACCAGCCGGTTGTATGGAGGCGCCGGGCGCGAACTGAATTTTTTTATGGCGGCAATCGAGATGATACATACCTATTCTCTGGTGCATGACGATTTGCCGGCAATGGATAATGACGAATACCGCAGGGGAAGAAAGACAACCCATATCGTATATGGGGAGGCTATGGCAGTGCTCGCAGGAGACGGACTGCTCAATTATGCATTTGAGACCGCGCTTCGCGCGTTTGACGTATGCGAAGAACCGGGGCGTATTGCAAGGGCACTGCAGATTTTGTCAAAAAAAGCGGGGATTTACGGCATGATTGGTGGACAGTGCGCGGATGTGGAGGCGTCCGGACAGGCGGCGGACGGGGAACGGGCAAGGCAGTCAGAACCCATGAGCCTGGAAAAATTAGAGTATATTTATCATCTGAAAACGGGTGCACTGTTAGAGGCTTCTTTTATGATTGGCGCCGTGCTTGCCGGTGCGGATGAAAAAGAAACGGCGCGGATGGAAAGGGTCGCGAAGGATGTAGGATTTGCCTTTCAGATTCAGGACGATATTCTGGATGTGACCAGTACAACACAAGAGCTGGGAAAACCGGTGCACAGTGACGAGAAAAATGAAAAAGTGACATATGTATCGCTAAAAGGTCTGGAACAGGCCAGGGAAGATGTCAGAACCATTTCCTGCAGGGCGAAGGATACACTAAAGGATGTGAACGGGGATTGTGCATTTCTGGTGCAGCTAATAGAATCCCTGATAACCAGACAAAAGTAGAGGGCTTAGCATGATTTTGGACCAAATTAATAAGGAAAATGACATAAAAGAAATCCCTTCGGAGCAGCTGCCCGCACTGGCGGATGAAATTCGTGAGTTTCTGGTGGAGAAAATCAGCTGCTCAGGCGGACATCTGGCATCAAACCTTGGCGTTGTGGAACTGACAATCGCACTGCATAAGGAGCTTGACCTTCCAAAGGATAAAATTATATGGGATGTGGGGCACCAGTCCTATGTACACAAAATTCTGACCGGAAGAAAAGAAGGGTTTGAGACGCTTCGCCAGTATGGCGGCATGAGCGGGTTCCCCAAACGAAAAGAAAGCGCCTGCGATTGTTTTGACACGGGCCACAGTTCCACTTCGATTTCAGCAGGGCTGGGTTATGTCGCGGCGAGAGAATTACAGGGCGAAGATTATAAGGTGGTATCGGTGATAGGGGACGGCTCCCTGACAGGCGGTATGGCGATTGAGGCATTAAACAATGCGTCTGCATTAAAAGACAATTACATTGTTGTGCTGAACGACAATAACATGTCCATTGCGGAGAGTACGGGAGCCATTGCAACGCTTTTGAACAATATCCGGACGGCGGAGCCGTATGAGGAATTAAAGTCCGGTCTGCAGACAACACTTTCCAAAATTCCGGTTTACGGGGAGAAGGTGGTCGGGAAAATCCGAAGGGCCAAAAGCAGCATCAAGCAGCTCGTTGTGCCGGGCATGATGTTTGAAGATATGGGAATTACATATTTGGGACCCGTGGACGGGCATGATATTGAACAGGTGAGAAAGGTGATTCGCATGGCAAAGCGGGTCAGCCATGCGGTCATTGTGCATGTACTGACAAAAAAGGGGTGCGGATATGCGCCCGCGGAGCGCCATCCTGCGAGGTTTCACGGAACGGAAGCATTTGATGTGGCAACCGGAAAGGTGAAGAATAAAAAAGAAAAACCAGGATACACGGATATCGTTTCCAGTGTAATGTGCAGGCTGGGTGAGCAGGATGAAAAGCTTGTCGCCATTACAGCGGCAATGCCGGACGGAACCGGCTTAAAGAAATTTTCCGGCTTGTACCCGAAGCGCTTTTTTGATGTGGGAATCGCGGAGGAGCATGCGGTGACATTTGCGGCGGGGCTGGCTGTGGCGGGTATGAAGCCGGTAGTGGCGGTTTATTCCTCCTTTCTTCAGAGGGCGTATGACCAGATTCTGCACGATGTATGCATGCAGAATCTTCCGGTTGTTTTTGCCGTTGACCGTGCCGGGATTGTGGGAAAAGACGGTGAGACGCACCAGGGAATCTTTGATGTATCCTTTTTGGGAAGCATGCCCAATATGACGGTTATGGCTCCGAAGAACCGGTGGGAGCTTTCCGATATGATGAAGTTCGCAGTCCGCTATGCGGCGCCTGTGGCGATACGTTATCCGCGGGGTGAGGCATGTGACAAATGGAAGGAGCAGAGGGCTGAAATTGTGCACGGAAAAGCGGAGGTGCTTAGGCAGGGCAGGGAAGTACTTTTGTTTGCCCTCGGAAGCATGGTGCAGACAGCGGTTGAAACGGCGGAGCTTTTGGAAAAGCAGAAAATTGGCGCTACAGTGGTGAATGCCCGTTTCGCAAAGCCGTTTGACAGGAATTTATTAAAAAAACTTGCTGCAGAACATGACATTTTAGTGACAATGGAAGAAAATGTAGCTGCGGGCGGCATGGGGCAGCAGATTTTGGAATTTGTGCAGAGGGAGCAATTGTATGAACAAGTTTTGAATATAGCAGTGGAAGACCGTTTTATCCCGCACGGGACGGTTGCTGAATTGAAAGAAAAGCTGGGACTCACCGCTGAAAAAACAGCAGAACAGATTATAAAATTAAGAGAGCAAAGGGAGTGCCATGATTCGAACAAATGTTCTGAATCAGGCGACTGATATAGAATTGGTGACAGACATGAAAAAGCGTTTGGATGTATTGTTAGTGGAAAAAGGACTGGTTCCGTCAAGAGAGAGGGCGAAGGCTGTGATTATGTCCGGCAGTGTCTATGTAGACGGGCAGCGCGAGGATAAGGCAGGAACCATGTTTGAAGAACACATGCAGATTGAAGTGAGAGGAAAGATGCTGCCGTTTGTCAGCCGCGGCGGATTAAAATTGGAAAAGGCAATCAAGCAGTTTAGCATTGCACTTGCGGGAAAGACGTGTATGGATATTGGAGCCTCCACCGGAGGCTTTACAGACTGTATGCTGCAGAACGGGGCGGCAAAGGTATTTGCAGTAGATGTAGGACATGGACAGCTGGCGTGGAAGCTGCGGCAGGACGAGCGGGTAATCTGCATGGAGCGGACGAATATCCGCTATGTGTCGCCAGAAGATATACAGGAGCGCATAGATTTTGCCTCCATTGATGTGTCCTTTATATCCCTGACAAAAGTGCTGTCACCGGTCAGGCAGCTGTTAAAGGAGGACGGACAGATTGTCTGTCTGATTAAGCCGCAGTTTGAAGCTGGAAGAGAAAAGGTTGGAAAGAAAGGGGTGGTCAGGGACCCGGTCGTACATCTGGAAGTAATCGACATGGTGATTGCCCATGCGGTGTCAATAGGGTTTGAAGTACTGGATTTGGAGTTTTCGCCGGTGAAAGGGCCGGAGGGAAATATTGAATATTTGCTGTATCTGCGCAATCATGCAGACGGGCAGTACCCGGATGTTTCTGTGGATAGCAGGGCGGTGGTAGAAATGGCCCATAGAGAACTGGATGAAAGCAGGTCAGAGCTGCTTAAAAAATAAAAAAAGGAGACGATAAAAATGGCATTTTTTGACGATTTATCAAAGAAAGTAACTAAATTAGGACAGGATGTGTCAAATAAGACACAAAATTTTACAGACGGAGTGAAAATCAATAACCAGATTAATGAGCAGCGCAACAATTTAAGCAGGCTGTATGAGCAGTTGGGGCACGCGGCTGTGCAGCTTGAGGCGGTGCGGTCAGACGCGGGATGCGCACAGCTTGTGGAACAGATTCGGGCAACCGAGAATCATTTGAAGGAGCTGGAGAAGCAGAAGGCAATGAATAAGGGGAATGTACAGTGTAAGCAGTGTGGAGCGTTTGTGGAGTCCGGGAACGCGTTCTGTTCAAGCTGCGGAGCGAAGATGGAGCAGGCGCAGGCGAATGCCCAGTCCGGACAGACACAGCAGGAATTTGGCTGGCAGCCTGCAAATCAGGAACAGCCGGCGTCCGGTACCTGTCCGAAGTGCGGCCAGCCGGTGGCGGAGGGAATGGCATTTTGTACAAATTGCGGAACGCCGGTCCAAAAATAATCCGGTTTGGTGAGTGAGATGAAACGATTTTTTGTGATTACGAACAGTACGACATCGACGACATTATTTTATGCGAGTACGGAACCACGGTAG
>CANOFI010000126.1 GCA_947565255.1 uncultured Lachnospiraceae bacterium | reverse complement strand
TACTGTCTACATTATACGTAAGCGCAGGCGGCCTATGTGCGCCATAACGGTATTGTTATTATTCAGGTATTTTTCACCCCACACCGCCTCAAACAATTCCTCGGATGGGACCACCACGCCCTGGTGCTCGCATAAATACCAGAGAATTGAAAATTCAATCGGCGTCAGCTGCAGCTCTTTTCCGTACAGCGTACATTTATGGGTATCCTTGTTGATGACAAGCCCTCTGATATCATATTCGCGGGGCCTGTCCTCCTGCTTCTGAACAGGGCTGTTGTACCGCATGTATCTTCGCAGCTGTGTTTTTACCCTGGCGACAACCTCAAGCGGATTAAAGGGCTTTGTTATATAATCATCCGCTCCAATGGTAAGACCCATAATCTTATCCCCGTCTGCAACCTTCGCCGTAAGCATAATAATCGGGAAGTAAAACTTCTCTCTGATTTTCTGACAAAGATGAAACCCGTCAATATCGGGCAGCATGACATCTAATATTGCCAAATCCAGTTTTGTTTCTTCGATGCACTGCAAAGCTTCCATGCCATTGTAAAATTTATATACCGTAAAACCGTCATTTTTCAGATAAAGCTCTACTAAATCAGCAATCTCTTTTTCATCATCTACAACTAAAATTTTTTCGTTCATTTTCTGCTCCTTGGTTCGAATCAACATTTCCCTCTATTACCGTACACCAAAAAGCATTGAAAATCAAGCTAAAATATTGTTATTGAAATTGCTTTCTTCTTTATACTTCCAACTTTTTGCCCGCAGGGAATCGACACGTTTCCATATGTTGCTGAATTCCCCAATTTTCTATTGGTACCTGCATTATTAATTATCTTCTGAACATTCTACATCCTCCTGAGAAATAGCACATTCATCTAATAATTTATTTTGCTCATTATGTATATTAATAATCTCCAATATCTGTTCAAACAAAATCTTAAAATTATGAAACTTATCATCCGTCAATGTCGGTACTACTTTTTCAGCAAAAAAGGCTTTCGTATTACTCTTAGGTTTGAATAAAAACAACTGTTTCTTAATATCTGGCATTTCCCTTTTTGTCTCAATATTTCCCCACTTCTGCACAATAGGCTGCGCTTCTAATTCCAGCCCCATTCCGTCAACCCTCTCATTTAAGCTCTCATAGTCAAAATAGAATTCAATACATAAATTCTTAACATTTGCAAAATCCTTTAAACTTTCTATTACTGGCAATACCATTGCAAATGCATTACCATTTTTGTGTCTCTTAATATTATCCTTATATATTTCAAAATTTTTACCTAAATCAAATGCTTTTAATCCTTCCTCATCATTATCAAATAAACCAATCAACAGATTCGAGGCATCAAATTTCCAACTTGTTAATGTATTTGCAAGCATACCACATCCAGCCGCTGAAACCTTTGATTCTTCTGAAAATATATCACAACTTTTTGGATCAAAAATAATATGTTCTGTTTTTAAAAATTATTTTAAATTTTAATTGTTAATCCTCTCATTTTAACGAAATGCAGATATTTATAGGCGATGAAGACAGTCTGGATATCTCACCTGAAAAAAGCTTAAAATCTTATAGCATGATTTTAAGCTTCCTTCTAAAATTATTTATTTTTTCGCTCCTCATAGTCTTGATTATTTTCTTTTTGTGTCATCCATTCTAAGTTACCAATACAATTACAATCTTTCAAACCATTTCTATGGTTAACAGTTTTCTTGTTTTCTGGATTATCAATAAAAGCTTCTGCCACTAGTCTGTGCACAGATTTTTGTTTTCTTTTCCCAGATTTGGAAAGTCTAACATAACAATATCCTTGTTTTTTCTCTTCTTTTCTCTTTTTTTTCTCTTTTATTATTTTAGTTTTCCATTCTTTTTTATAGTTATCCCAATGTTGAACCTCCCCTTTATCACTAATCCGATATTTCTCTTCATATCCCTCAATATACTTCCATCTATCAGTTTTTTGTACATTATTTTTTTCACAATTAACGCATCTATCCATCATTTTCTCCTCCTCTGCAAATCCCGATTTTTCTGTCAAACCCTCTGAAAAGCCTATGTTTTCAAGACGTTTCGCCTGTTTTATGTTACAGCCTTATGTGTTTTCCCCCCCTTACAAGCCGAAAAGGACATCCTATTTTTAACTGATTTATCCGCTGATAATAATCCTCGGTGTTTGAGAGCGAAATACACCCCTCACACAGGTCTGCGGCTCGTATTTCGTGTATTTCTCATTACGGATAATCTCTATGCCCCTGCTTATTCAGAAATTAACAGTGCACGAAAATTAATATCGCAAGCTTTGACCTCCAGTCATGCTCCAACTGTAGACCGGCATATGGACTCCCATCCTCTAAACTCGTTCTCATAGAAATCCACTTTGCAAATACCATCGCTGTCAATGTGATCCAAGATAAAATCTACTTCAGATTGAAATTGCGGAATATGCTGATACAGACCGCACCGTACCAGCCACTCCACCTTTTCCATGTTGACTCTGCGTACTTCGTCATCTCCGTAGCAATTAATTGCATTTGTGGATATGGAATATCCTTCTGACAAATACCACAAAGGGCCAACTATATGTCCTACCCAGCATGCAACACTGGTATCCATAATTTTTCTCTATCTGTTCGCATCAATCGTTTGAAGGATTCCGCCAGCATAGCAATAGTATTCTCATTTTTCCATGACTCCGTAAATGCTAATATTCCAGGTGGTATCTGCATGTCCACCTTTCTTTTTATTAAACAATAAAGCATTTACAAAACATATTTTCTACAAAAAATCCCATCCCAGACTAAACATAGTCCAGAATGGGAAGTCTTTATTCATGACAATAGAAAGTTTGCGCAGCGTGCTTTCTATTGTTTTAAGCTATTATTTTCTTGCCTTATGCACCACTTATTACTTCTCAGCGATCGCCGCCTGTGCAGCCGCAAGGCGCGCGATAGGCACACGGAACGGTGAGCAGGATACATAGTTGAGTCCAATCTTATGACAGAACTCTACGGAAGACGGATCTCCACCGTGCTCGCCGCAAATACCGATATGAAGATTCGGATTCTCCGGTTTGCCTAACTTGATGGCTGTCTCCATCAGCTTGCCGACACCTGTCTGGTCGAGCTTTGCAAATGGATCGTTCTCGAAGATCTTCGCATCATAGTAAGCGTCTAAGAACTTGCCTGCGTCATCACGCGAGAAACCGTAAGTCATCTGTGTCAGGTCGTTTGTACCGAAGCAGAAGAAATCAGCTTCTTTTGCAATTTCATCCGCTGTAAGCGCAGCTCTCGGAATCTCAATCATCGTACCTACTTCGTACTCTAATTTGCTTCCTGCCGCTGCAATTTCAGCATCCGCTGTCTCAACAACAACCTTCTTTACATATTTTAATTCCTTGATGTCACCGATTAACGGAATCATAATCTCCGGTTTTACTGTCCAGTCTGCATGCGCCTTCTGTACATTAATTGCCGCACGGATTACAGCGGTTGTCTGCATCTTTGCGATTTCCGGATAGGTAACTGCAAGACGGCATCCGCGGTGTCCCATCATCGGGTTGAATTCATGCAGGGAATTGATTATCGTCTTAATCTCTTCCACGCTCTTGCCCTGGGCGTCTGCCAGCTTCTTGATATCAGCTTCTTCCGTAGGAACAAACTCATGAAGCGGCGGGTCTAAGAAACGGATGGTAACCGGATTGCCCTCAAGTGCCTCGTACAGCTTTTCAAAGTCGTCCTGCTGGTACGGCAGAATTTTCGCAAGGGCAGCTTCCCTCTCTTCCACGGTATCCGAACAAATCATCTCGCGGAACGCAGCAATCCTGTCTTCCTCAAAGAACATATGTTCTGTGCGGCAGAGACCGATTCCCTCTGCACCGAGCTCGCGGGCCTTCTTAGCATCAGCCGGCGTATCTGCATTTGTGCGGACCTTCAATGTTCTGAACTTGTCCGCCCATGCCATAACACGTCCGAACTCGCCTGCGATGGTAGCATCCACAGTCGGAATAATTCCTGCATAAATGTTTCCTGTCGTACCGTCAATGGAAATCTCAGAACCTTCTGTAAATGTCTGTCCTGCCAGCGTAAACTTCTTATTCTCCTCATCCATGGCAATGTCGCCGCACCCGGATACACAACAGGTACCCATTCCGCGGGCAACAACAGCTGCATGGCTTGTCATTCCGCCGCGCACAGTCAGGATACCCTGAGCCGCCTTCATACCTGTAATGTCTTCCGGAGAAGTCTCAAGACGTACCAATACAACCTTTTCGCCCTTCTCTTTCCATGCAACCGCATCGTCTGCCGTAAATACAACCTTACCGCATGCAGCACCCGGCGAAGCGCCAAGTCCCTTTCCAATCGGTGCTGCAGCCTTTAATGCCTTTGCATCAAACTGCGGATGGAGAAGCGTATCTAAGTTACGAGGATCAATCATGGCAACGGCTTCCGCCTCCGTCTTATGTCCCTCATCCACAAGGTCACAGGCAATCTTCAATGCAGCCTGCGCCGTTCTCTTTCCGTTGCGGCACTGCAGCATATACAGCTTCTTGTTCTCTACGGTAAATTCCATATCCTGCATGTCATGGTAATGGTTTTCAAGAAGCTCGCAAACCTTTACAAATTCTGCATAGGCTTCCGGGAACTCCTGCTCCATCTGTGCAATCGGCATCGGCGTGCGGACACCTGCAACCACGTCCTCACCCTGTGCATTCTTAAGAAACTCGCCCATCAGCTTCTTCTCGCCCGTCGCAGGGTCGCGGGTAAATGCAACGCCCGTACCGGATTCTTCATTCAAATTGCCGAATACCATCGGCATAACATTGACCGCCGTACCCCAGGAATACGGAATATCATTATCGCGGCGGTATACATTTGCACGGGGGTTGTCCCAGGAACGGAACACAGCCTCAATCGCAAGCTTCAACTGCTGTACCGGGTCGGACGGGAAGTCCTCTCCCAGCTGCTTCTTGTACTCTGCCTTAAACTGTTCTGCCAGTTCCTTCAAATCTGCAGCCGTAAGGTCTACGTCAAACTCCACGCCCTTTTTCTCTTTCATTGCGTCAATCAGCTGTTCAAAATACTTTTTGCCGACTTCCATAACTACATCCGAAAACATCTGGATAAATCTTCTGTAAGAATCATATACAAATCTCTCAAACTTTGGATCCGGATTTCCGGCAATCATTGCCGCCACAACTTCGTCATTCAGACCAAGGTTCAAAATGGTATCCATCATACCCGGCATGGACGCCCTTGCACCTGAACGGACAGATACAAGAAGCGGATTCTTAAGGTCGCCGAACTTCTTGCCGTTAATCTCCTCCATCTTCTTCACGCCGTCCATCGCCTGCGCCATAATCTCATCATTAATCTTACGGCCATCCTCATAATACTGGGTACAGGCCTCTGTCGTAATTGTAAATCCCTGTGGTACCGGAAGGCCGATGCTTGACATCTCTGCAAGGTTGGCGCCCTTGCCGCCGAGAAGATTGCGCATTGTCATGTCACCTTCGCTAAACATGTAAACCCACTTGTTTGCCATTTTTTGTATTCCTCCTAAATCATATTTTATCACACTTTCGTGTACTGACACATTTACACCTTTCAGCACGATTCCGCACCATATTCAAAGATATCAATGTGTCAGTACACCAGTGCGTATGTTACGCCCAAAAATTTCAGTAAATACAATATTTTTCCAATGTAAGCGCACATAGTTATTGTACCACATATCCCCAAATAGTCAAGCACAAAAAAATGCATATTTGCTGTTTATGCGGGAAAACTATAGTTACAGTCACGGCGTTGCCAGACGGGTCAGATTGACGCCGCCGGGCAGCGCCGCACATTGAAACATTTAAAATCAAAAATCCCAAAAACAGGAGGACTTATTTATGAGCAGCGAAAATAAAACAAACACTCAGACAGAGATGCCGCTCGGGCTTGGATTTTCTCTTGCCATGAACCAGGATGCCATGACAAAATTCTCAAATCTGCCCGACAGCGAAAAACGGCAGGTCATTGAATCGGCGCGAAACATCCAGAGCAAACAGCAGATGGAAAGCTTTGTTAACAGTCTGAAAGAGTTGTAAATCAATCCAGATTTGTCTCAATCTGCTTAATAATAGATGCATATTCCTCATCCGGCAAATATTTCTGGTCCGGATTCATGGCAAAAACGCCGCCCCACTCAAACTCATCCTGATACTTGGGCACCAGATGGAAATGCAGATGGTGTCCCGTATCCCCATATGCGCCGTAATTGACTTTATCCGGCGAAAATGCTTTCATTATCGCCCGCGCCACCCGCGCCACATCTTCAAAATAGGCGCTTCTTTCTTCTTTTGTCAGCTCATTCATGTCGCCCACATGCTTTTTGTGCGCCACAATGCAGCGGCCCTTATGACTCTGCTCCTTAAACAAATAAACCTTGCTTGTCTCCAGCTCGCAGATTTTAATTCCAAACTTCGCAACCATTTCCCCTTCCATACAGTATGCACAATTCTGATCCATATAAATTCCTCCATTCTTTTTTCAGGTTTTAAAAATGCTGTAATCCGGCACAATGCTCCGAAAAAACACCCCTCTCCCGCTATTTAAAATAAGTTTATCGGAAACTGTCTCCTTTGTCAAGAATTTATATAAAATGTTCATTTTCTACCCGGAATGGAATACGAAAACAACCCCATAAAAGCAGTCCATCTGCGTCCCGGCGTCCTATTTATGCGTGGAAAAGCACAAAAAAAGCATCCGTTCATAGACTATATTATACTTAAAAAATACGAGGTGCTTTTGTGAAAACATTTTTGACGCCCCTTACGCCTGAAGAAGAACTCGTTTATTTAAAAAAGTACCAAACAGGCGATTTAGAAGCGAAAAATGTGCTAATCGAAAGAAATCTCCGTCTTGTTGCCCACCTGCCTGTTCAAACAATCTGCCCCGTGCGCGGATGCAGCAACAGATTCCG
>CANOFI010000125.1 GCA_947565255.1 uncultured Lachnospiraceae bacterium | reverse complement strand
ATTATTTACAATATTTATAGTATCCGAATTTTTTATAGTACATATCAATTCCATATTATTAATTTTATTAATATTATCTGGATTTACCGTTTTCCGGCGCTCTTTGCAACCGCACATACTACTATTATAAACAAATTCGGGACTTTCATGTATTTGTCAGGCGGCAAATAATTTCATTTGCTCTGTCATAAATTTCCTCCGCCTCCGTTCCAATAAAAAATGCGCCGTCGCGATATAAAATTCTGCCGTTAACCATTGTTAATTTTACATTTTCCTTACTTCCGCTGTATACTAAATTTTTTATCAGATTATGTTCGGGCTGCATGTTCGGCCGTTTTAAGTCAATCAGAACCAAATCTGCCTTTTTGCCTGCCTCAAGACAGTCACAGTCTGTCAGTCCCATCGCATATGCCCCATTGGTAACCGCCATCCTCAGCACCTTGTCTGCACTTAAGGCGGCCGCATTCTGTTCCAGGATTTTCTGAAGCGCTGTTGTCAGGTACATTTCGCGGAACATGTCAAGGCAGTTGTTGCTTGCTGCTCCGTCCGTTCCTATCGCAATATTAATTCCTTTTTTCTGCATTTTTTCAATCGGTGCAATGCCGCTGGCAAGCTTTAGATTCGATGCCGGATTCGTGATGACATGAATGCGCCGTTCGGCCAGAATGTCCATATCCGCCTCATCTACATGTACGCAGTGAAAACCGCCTCCGCCATAGTCAAACATGCCGATTTTGTCCAGAAACTGCACCGGGGACATATGATAACGCGCCTCGCACTGCGCCACCTCGTCACGCGTCTCCGACAAATGCATATATACCGGAGCCCTGTGCCGTTGCGCCATATCCGCAATCTGTTCCAGCAATTGTCTTTTCGTAGTATATTCTGCGTGAAATCCGAGCTGATAGGAAATCAGGCTGTCTGCATGCTCCTTCGGTCTTCCAATGCTGATAAATTCTTCCTCCAGCTGCTTTGCCGAACCGGTAAAATCGTTAACGCTCCCGCAGATTACCATACGAAAGCCGCAGTCTGACGCTGCCTGTATGCGGGGCCGCGTCAGCAGATACATGTCAAAGGCGGCTGTAATTCCGCTTGTCAGGTATTCCATAATTGCCAGCTTTGTTAGATGATACATGTCTTCTTCCCCGAGCTTTGCCTCCATAGGAAACACCTGTTCGTTCAGCCATTTGGAAAGCGGCTGGTCGTCCGCGTAGGAGCGCAGAAAGGTCATGGGCGAATGCGTATGGGCATTTTTAAAGCCCGGAAGAAGCAGGTTTTTTTCACAGTCAATCTCCTGCGACCAGACCTTTTTTTTGTTAGTTTTGACTAACTGAGCTTCTTCATCGCTCCCCACAAAAGTAATCTCACTGCCGTCCACCCATATTTCACCCTCGATTATTTCAAATTCTTTTTTCAAAATTCTTGCATTGTAAAGGCGTATCATCTGTCACTCCCCATTCGGATTACCGACTCCGTAATCAGCCTCTGAAATGCCGGCGCCGCCTTGTCTGCTGTTTCCTGCACTTCCGCATGGGTTAAGGGCTGGTCCGTAACTCCGGCCGCCATATTGGAAATACAGGAAATTCCGCATACCCGCATTCCCATATGATTGGCCGCAATCGCTTCACATGCCGTACTCATGCCGACTGCATCTGCACCAAGCACACGGAGCATGCGCACCTCCGCCGGACATTCATAGGACGGACCGGTCATCTGTGCATATACCCCTTCTTTCAGAGGAATATTTAAGTCTCTGGCCGTCTGCCGGATGATGGCACATAAATCCTTTTTGTATATTTCTGACATATCGGGAAACCGCACCCCCAGTTCCTCAATATTTTCTCCAAGCAGCGGATTGGGAACAAAAGCGGAGATATGGTCTGTCATCAGCATAAAGTCGCCTGCCTGAAATTCCAAATTGATTCCGCCCGAAGCATTTGTCAAAAGTAAGACATCCGCGCCCATCTTTCTCATCAGTCTTGTCGGAAGCACCACGTCGGACATGTCATAGCCTTCATAATAATGCACCCTTCCCTGCATAATGACAACGGGGACTGCGCCGATTGTACCAAATACAAAGCGGCCCTTGTGCCCTGCCACCGTAGATGTTGGAAATCCGTCAATATCGCGATACTCAATCACCTGTTCTACCGATATGGAGTCCGCATACTCCCCGAGCCCGGAGCCTAAAATCAGCGCCACCTTCGGAGTAAACGGCAGTTTGTCTCTGATACTGTCATATGTTTTTGTTAGTTTTTCATACACCTTGTTCATACGTACCTCCTCTTTTTCACTCTTATTTTTGTCCACTGTAAAACCTGTTCCTCTCTTCATTCTATCTGCCGGTCTTCAAAATCGAAACATCTCTGCCGAAAATATGAATTACAATTGTATGTATTGTATACAAAATTCAAACAATTGTTAGGAAAACTATTTCAAACATTTTCCGTACTGGATTTGCGCTGCAAAACAGTATATTTTCCATGCAAAGCAGCATATACCTCCGGCAAACCTGTGCACATCCGCTGGAATTTCTAAGATGACACAATTTATTCTGTACTTTCTCAGATAATAATACACACAAGACCACCGTTGCTGTCGTTGACAATTTTGTGCATCGTATCCTGAAGCTTCACCTGGCTTTCCTCACCCATCATTGCAATTTTATTGCGGATTCCATCCTCCACCAGCTGCTCAATGGATTTTCCAAAAATATTCGTGTGCCAGATGCCGCCCTCCGTATTGCTTGTTTCCTTAATATACGTAATCAGATCCTGCGCCTGCTGCTCATTTCCTACAATCGGTGCGATTTCTGTCTGGATATCGGCCTTAATCAGGTGAATGGACGGGCTTTCCGCCTTAATTTTTACGCCATATTTACTTCCATGCTTGATGACAACCGGGTCCTCCAAGCGGATTTCATCCTGATTCGGTGTAATGACCCCGTAACCCGTTGTCCGCACACACTCCATTGCCTCTAAAACCTTTTCATATTCCTTCCGCATACCGGCCAGCTGTTTCAAAAGATTCAGCATCTGGTATTCGCCCTCAATCGGCATCTGTACCATTTCACTGATCATTTCATAATAATACGATTCATCAATCTCAATCATCAGCTTTACACAGCCCGTTGCCAGATCAATTTTATCAATTTTTATCCGGTTTAAGTATTCACTTTCTGATGTTATCGTTTCCTTTGTCACCTGTTTCATGCTGGAAACATTCTGCATCAGATTTTTGGCATAGTCAATGAGCGCCTGTTTTACCGGATGTTCCATATCCAGTACTTCCGCCCATTTCGGCATATAAAATTCCATCTTTATAATCGGGAATTCATAGAGCATCTGCTCTAAAATCCGGTTAATATCTTCCTTGCGAAGCTGCTGGCAGTTGACCGGAAATACGGTCACCTGATATTTTTCCTCCATCTCCTGTGCCAGCTTTACCGTTTCATCCTTATACGGCTTTTCGGAATTGAGCAATACCAGAAATGGCTTTCCAATCTGCTTTAATTCAGAAATGGTGCGTTCCTCTGCTTCTATGTAATTTTCCCTTGGAAGCTCGCCAAAGGAACCGTCCGTCGTCACCACAATCCCAAGTCCCGAATGTTCATTGATGACCTTCTGCGTGCCAATCTCTGCCGCCTGGGAAAATGGAATCTCATAATCAAACCACGGCGTTTTTACAAGGCGTTCTTCTCCTTCTTCATTTCCGGTCACTGCGCCCTTCACCATGTATCCCACACAGTCAATCAGCCGGACGTTCATCTCAATGTCTTCCCCAAAATGAATTTTTGCTTCATCCTTCGGAATAAATTTCGGCTCCGTTGTCGTTACCATTTTTCCGGAAGCTGCCAGCGGCATCTCATCCTTCGCACGGTTTTTGCTGTGCTCATCCTCCATATTCGGTATAAGCATCAATTCCATAAACCGTTTAATGAACGTAGATTTTCCTGTACGTACGGGTCCGATTACCCCGAGGTACAACTCGCCCTTCATACGCTCATTCATATCCTTGTAAATATTGTAGCTGTTAAATCCTTCCATAAAAGCCCTCCTGTGCATGTGCTTGTTTCGCGGTTCTATACTCCGTTCTGCTACAAGTATATGCACAAAAGAAGCCTAATTATGCTTTCTCTGTGAAATCTTACAGCACTGCAGCGCCTCCTCTAATGTATCTGCCGTCAATAAAAATCCGCTTTTGTGGCAGAACCGAAAGCCGCTGACGCCACTCATCGCCGCCAGTTCCTCCGCATCCGCGCCTCTCCATTCTTCCGGAAACGGCCGCTTCAGTTCTAGCTGGTCCGGGTGCATTGGTACTGCCTGCGCCGCATAGCCTCCCCGTTTCGACGGATACACGACATATTCGATATCCGTGGCCGGCACAAGCTGCTTCCACGGCACTGTTTTTTCCAAAATCATGATATGGTCCTGCGCTTTTTCTATCGCCGCCTTCACAAATGTCTCTCCGCGTTTCACAGAAAGGACGGAATCAAACTTCTTTTTTAATATGATACCGGCAACAAAAAGCGCCTGTGCAAATGCCTCATCCTCCGACTCTGTACTGTCCCATACCGGATTGAAGGACTCAATGATTTCACAAATCATATTGGCGGTTCCGTTATTATCCGATAAATCCAAAGGCTGCACAAACAAGGCATCCATTCTCTTTGCCTCCTGCTCTCCTAAAATGTCTGCCCCATACTTTTCCCACAACAGGCCGAATGCCGCGTAGGGCGTTCCATTTTCCCGTATACGGGCGTCTGCCTGATGATGGTCAAACTCCCCCCAACCGATATCATATACAATACCGTCGAAGTCCTGCGGAATCTCAAATCCCCTCGTGTAATGAAACTCTGGGTTTAAATATAACAAAAGGGCTGTTGAAAACACATCGTCTGCATGAAATTTTCCTGCATGTGTAAATCCTTTCTCTGGATATTGTTTCATCAATCCTGTCTCCTTTTCATTATTTTTTGTAATATACGGCTGTTTTTTCAAAGCACTGGCGGAGCATGTACTGATTCTGCAGCCCCTGCACGCCCGCTGTCCTCCGCTTAATAAAATCCTCTAATTTGACCATATATTCCTGCGGTGTAATCGTCCCTTCCGCCACATAGGTAAGTCCCTTTTCCCAGCTTGCCGTCAGCTCGGGATTTAAGAGCTGGCGCAGAGAGGCGTTTACCACATCAAAAATCATTTCTCCCAGCTGGGTCGGCGTCACAATCTGCGTTTTTTTGTTCAGTGCCAGATACTGGTTATGAATAAGCTTTTTTAATATTTCCGCGCGTGTCGCACTTGTGCCAATCCCGCTTCCCTTAATCTGTGCGCGCAGCTCCTCATCCTCAATCAGCTGTCCGGCATTTTCCATGGCAAGAATTAACGTGCCGGAATTATACCGCTTTGGCGGCGCTGTTTCCCCGGCCTTTATATAAAATTCCTCCACCGTAACAGGGTCTCCTTTTTTCAGCTTTATTAACTGTTCATAGGAACCGGTGCTGTTTTCCTCTGCGCCTTCCTGCCCGGATTCCTTTTTCTTTGAAAAAGAATACTGCATGACTGCCAGATATCCTTCCTCTGCAAGCACCTTAAAATTGCTGTGGAACTGCTCCGTCCTGCATCTGGTTATAATGGAAAGCCTTTTGTAAACTGCAGGCGGATAAAAAATTGCAAGAAACCGCCTTGCAACCGCCTCGTATACCTTTGCCGCTGCCGGCGTCAGCGATTGGAGCTGATGCATTCCCTGCCCCGTCGGAATTAACGCATAATGATCTGTAATCTGTTTATCGTTGACATAACGGGTTCTGGCTATATTTTTATAAGCTGTCCCCTGTAAAATTTCATCGGCAAAAGATTTAAAATATGCATGCTTTGCCAGCCCGCTGATATTTTTATATATTTCCTTTGCAGCCGCTGTTGACAGCACCCTCGCGTCCGTCCTCGGATACGTGACCATCTTCTTTTCATATAACTCCTGCACAATGCGAAGCGTTTCATCCGGACTTATTTTAAAGAGCTTCGAACAGTCATTCTGAAGCTCTGCCAGATTATATAGTAACGGAGGGTTTTTCTTCTCTGTCTTGCGTGTTATCTGTTCTATAACAGGCTTATCAGACTCCTGTTCCGTTTTTTTCGTCAGATAAGCAATCAGCGCCCCTGCATCCTCTTCTTTTTTGAATCCGTTTTCTTTATATAAATGCGGATATTGAAAATACTTTGAGCCCTCCCATACCTTCCATTCTCCTTCAAATGCACTTCCATTCCCGCTCATTTTCCCTAAAACTCGGTAAAACGGCATTTTTACAAACTCACGGATTTCCCGCTCCCGCCGCACAATCATGCCGAGCACGCAGGTCATGACCCGCCCGACTGAGATGACCGTGCGGTCTGCGCGCAGAAAATTGGAAATCGTATTTCCATATTTGAGTGTGAGCAGACGCGAAAAATTTATACCCATCAGATAATCTTCTTTTGCACGCAAATAGGCAGAGGCCGATAAATTGTCGTATTCTGACAAATCCTTCGCCTCTTCAATGCCCCTTAATATCTCTTCCTCGGTCTGCGAGTCAATCCAGATACGCTTTCTTTGCTTACCCCTGACGCCGGACATCTGTTCCACCAGCCGGTATATGTATTCTCCTTCCCTTCCGGAGTCGGTGCATACATAAATGACGTCTACATCCTGCCGGTTCAAAAGCCCCTTTACAATCTCAAACTGTTTTTTGACCGCCGGAATCACCTCATACAAAAATGTTTCCGGCAAAAACGGCAGCGTATCCAGACTCCACCTTTTCAGCTTCGGGTCGTAGACCTCCGGATAGCTCATTGTGACCAGATGTCCCACACACCAGGTCACCACAGCCTCCTCCGATTCCATATACCCGTCTCTTCTGCTTGTCTTAAGCTTCAGTGCCTTTGCAAATTCTGCGGCAACACTCGGCTTTTCGGCGATAAATAACTGTTTTCCCATTTTATTCTACCAGATTTTATCTTTTCTGCTGAAATATCTTCTGCTTTAAGCATCTTTTTCTC
>CANOFI010000124.1 GCA_947565255.1 uncultured Lachnospiraceae bacterium | reverse complement strand
AATCCTCTGTAAGTCTCTTTTGAGAGTAAATAACTTTTAACAACTGCCTGCCTTTAAAAATTTGTACTCAATTTCAAATTCCTCAAATGACAAATCATCCATATAAATGATGAATTTATAATTGCGGTTTTTAATCTGTGCAATCACATTGGACAAATCCTGAAACTGGTGCTTATAGATTTCAATCATACGCAGTCCCTGCAGGTAAAATTCATTGACGATCGCTTTTATGCTTGTAGACTTCCCGGTTCCGCTGTCTCCAAACAGCAGCACATTGTTAGCCTTTTTTCCCTCAACAAATGCCTTTGTGTTATCCACAAGCTTCTTTTTCTGAATCTCATATCCGATGAGGTCATGCAGCATGACCTTATCCATATTGTTAATCGGCTGGAATTGTATTCTGGTTCCCTCACGCCCCGAAATCCGGAATGCCTTATTCAAACCGAACATTCCAACACCATAATCCTTATAAAACTGCGTCACATAATCAAAGAACTGTCCTTCGTCCTGCGCCTGCTCAAGCTGTTCGCTCAAGGCCTGCACCTTTTCACTGACACTTTTATTATACATCAGCTCTTTCTTCTCAATCGCCCTGTAATTCGAAATACGGCTGAAGCAGTCAATGGATAATTCCTGTTCTATTGTTGAAAAATCATATGCAAACAGTGCCATAAACGCTTTAAAGTCGCCTTTGGCAAACTCATTCACACTGCCGTCGCTGGCACCCGTTTTCTCGCATGTCAGACTAAAAGGATTTTCGTTGGTAATGAGCAGAAAAGTCAGGTAATTATGCCATAAATTTTTGTTAAACCCATAATCGGTTGCCACTGCCAGAATCCGGTTCATCTGCTGGTAAACGCGGGTTACCAACTCATCCTTTGTCTGTGTCTTTTCCTTCATCTGCCTGAAAATATCACCAAGCTCCATCAAAATGGAATCCTGCGGCATATTTTTATAAATCAGTAATTTTGAAATGATATGGTTCATGTTATTCCTCTTCGTTCGCCTTGCTTAAATAGTTCAGGGAACCGTGCGGGTCTGCCAGCTTCATTTTATCCTTCAGTCCGCTCAGCCATTTTTCCACTTCCTCTGATGCCAATTTCGCGCGGATGACTGTTTTGTATTCCAAATCATTCTGCCCTTTAAAATAGACAATATATTTATATTCATCCGCCGTAAAGATATCGACATCGCCTGCTTTGCGCTTCGCATCATACAGCCAGTCAGCCAGTCCTTCAATCTCAAGACCGGTTCTGGATATTCCTTCAAATAATCCGTCAACTGTACTCGTGTCTATAGAATGTTCATTCACCAGCTCAACAAAGCTGTCTTCCGTCTTCTTGCCATCTTTCCATTCGTCTACAATCTTAGCCGCATCCCCGGTTACGGTGATTACACGGACATCATAGGTCATTTCTTCACTTTTTACGCGTTTTACAAACTTTACAACATCAAATTTGCCGGTATTGTTGTCTGTAAGCACTGCGGTTTCGTTGGCCGTACGCGCCTCGTCAAACAGCCACTCGGACAAGATCTCATCCAACTGCGCCTTATATCCGAATTCTGTAAATGTTCCCTCTGTTTCCACAGTCTTTACTTTCTGGTCAGCAACTCCCTTCGCCTTTGTCATGGCTGCGCTCCACTCTTCATCCGTCGCTGTTTCCGCACTAACGCCCTCCGGAGTAACCTCCAGCAGATAATAACTTACATAGTCATAATCGGACTTATTTTCTTCATAATATTTTTCAATTGCATCATCCTTCACTGCCGCCTTCTTGTCGTTTCCGACTTTCTCATACCAGAGAGACGCCCGCATGTACTCTCTCATATACTCCTCGACATCCGCCTTTGATGCCCCGAATATCTGTTCGAAATATTTGTCTTCACTCGTACCGGATGCCTTTGCCGTCTCTTTAAAAAGCTCCATTGTCTTGTCATATTCTGCGTCAACATCGCCCTTAAAATTATTTGCCTCCGCATCCTTTACCAGTGCTTTTACACGGATAATTTCATCCGTTGCCATCTTTTCAAAATAATCCTTCCAGGTCAGGCCGCTCTCAATTGCACACTCCTGCTGGTCTAACGGCTGTGACGTATCCAGGCCGTAAGTAGCATACTGGCTTGAAGAGCTGTTCAGCATCTGGTTATAATAAAAGTCAAATTCTGCTTTGCTGATGCTCTTATCATCTACTTTAATATATGAAATGCTCTTTCCCACACTCGAAATTACCAAAAATGCTACTATGATCACACACACTGCCAAAATAGCAATTCCAGTACCGCGCACCGCTAATTTTTTCTTTTTCGCACGCAGTTCTTCCTCATACTTTTTCTGCATCTTACGGTCATATTTTGTCATGACACGCTCTTCCTGCACTCCTAAATCCTTATTGTCGTTTTTACCCGCCATCTTTTAACCTCCATGTATTTTAAATCTTTGTCTGTTTACAGAACGACGCATGCCGGTATTTCTGTCCACTTACAAATCTTCTACCATTTTACATGAATTTCTTTAAAAATACAATCGTTTCTTGAGAAAAATCATATATTTTTCAATTTTACAGCAAGATAAAAATTATTTCCTGTAATCGCTTCTGCCACAGCAATGTTTATACAAATGCTGATTGCCAGTTGAATTATATTTAACGGACGAATTAATTATGTAAACCGCCGATTATGGATAACACCACAGCGACGGTATTCCTGTACTTTGGAAAATTTAAAAAATCCCTGCCATCTTCCCAATCCAGTATCCGAGCCCCAGCACCCAGCTTGTAAAAATACCATACAAAATGACCGGACCGGCAATTTTAAAAATCTGACAGCCGATACCAAACACCTGTCCCTCTTTTTTAAACTCAATAGCAGACGCCGCCACACCGTTGGCAAACCCGGTAATCGGAACCAGCGCCCCGGCCCCGCCGAATTTTGCAAGCGGAGCAAACAGGTTGAACGCCGTTAATAACACGCTCAGCAAAATCAGGAGCAGGCTGCTCCAGGACCCGCAGATATCCTTGCTCAAATCCATCCCCTTGCAGGTATTCAGAATAAACTGTCCAATGCAGCATATCATTCCTCCTACAATAAATGCCTTACACATATTTTTAGGAAGACTGTGCTTTGGCGTCACATTCTCCACATATTTGTTATACTCCTTTTTCTGAAAATCTGTTATCTGTGCCATAAAATCTCCTTTCTCTGTCTCTTATTTTAAGCATTTGCGAAACTATTCTTTCGCAATCACCCAGCCTTCATTTCCCGATATTATAGAAAAAATAATAAAATGCACCGATTGCTTTCCCCAGCGCCATACTGAGCAAAATACAGCCAATGCCCTTTTTTATATTAATTCTCCGCGCCAGAACCGGAACTGCGTGCAGTGCCTCCGCCAGCGCCATATAAAAGCATCCGATATAAATTCCGAAAAAAAGTCCGGGAATCACCTGCCCCAAAAACCCAATCTTCATCGGAAAATCATATAGCGTAACAATGTTTCCCGCCATTCCGCCAAGCAGAATGCAGTCCTCATAAATTTTCATATCCCGCGCTGTCTTTGTCCATGACGCAAGTCTTGTCAGAATTCCCAGCTTCACAATCAATGCAAAAATCGCACTCGCAATTGCGCTTCCAAAAGCCAGCCCGATAAACACCAGAAAAACCTGCCTAATCCACATCAATTTCGTACTCCTTTCTGGTATTCTTCTCCAGAAGCATCGTATTTACATCATCCTCATACAGACACATTTCCACCTCAAGCGGGGTCGGCTCCTGTGTCAGCTTCCGCCCGAAAAAGTGATTAAAAAATACAATAATTCCAAGGGCAATTCCGACCGAATATGCCACCTCCAGCGAGGTAATTCCGCCGGCCTTTTCCCCTGCAATCCGCTCATAAATCGTATCAAATAATTCTGTGATTCCCACATCATTGTTAAATGTCATAATTGTAAATGCCGACCCGAAAAACGAAACGAGACACACAATTCCTACTTTGATTCCTCCCCATACACCCTGCTTTTTCAGTTCCTTATAGGTTAGTACAAATTCCGGTTCTCCAATGTTATTGACCTCTAAATCCGGATATATTTCATGAATTTTTTCGATAACTGCAAGCACAGATACCGTATACTTTGCAAACTTTTTATCATGAATTTTTACCAGCTTTATGGTTTTCAGCCGGTTCACCACGTTATCGTCCGCACAGGTCATTTTACCGATATCCCCCAATGTGATATCCGGCTCATGCACCTCCACATTCTGGTCAATTTTTAAATATAATGTTTCCATACCATCTTCCTTCCACTATAGCTGTTCTTGTAATTTCCCCAGCTTTTCATCTGCAAACAGTATGTGCACATTTTTATTTTTTATGCGCAAAATGGAAGCGCTGTTATCATTGATGACAGATGCTGATTTACCCCAAAACCGCCTGGCGCATTTTAATCAGAATTTTCTTTTCTAACCGGCTGACCTGAACCTGGCTGATTCCAAGCTCCCTGGCCACCTCCATCTGTGTTTTCTCCTGAAAATAGCGAAGATTTATGAGTTTGCGGTCTTTTTCCTCCAGATGCTCCATCAGCTGTTTCAGCAGCATATGGTTTAATATTTCTTCCTTATCGTCTTTCTCCATGGCCAGCTTGTCCGCCAGCGTAATTTCACTTCCGTCCCCCTGATAAACCGTTTTATAAATGGAATCTACCTCTGCAGATGCCTCCATGGCCAGCACAATTTCTTCGGAGCTTAACGCCGTTTCCTTTTGCAGCTCTTCCATTGTGGCGTCGCGGCCGAGCTTTTTCGCAATCTGCTCGGAAACCCGCTTGACCTTCCAGCCATTCTCTTTGATAGACCTGCTCACCTTTATCATTCCGTCATCCCGCAGAAAACGCTTGATTTCGCCGATAATAAGAGGCACCGCATAAGTTGAAAAGCAAAGCTCCAGTGAAACGTCAAATTTATCAATCGCCTTAATCAGACCGATACAGCCTGTCTGAAACAAATCCTCTCCCTCGTATCCTCTTCCGGTAAATCGCCTGACTACACTCCACACCAGTCCCAGATTATCCTGCACAATTTTATCTCTTGCGCTTTTATCCCCATTTTGTGACTGTATAATTAAAGTGATTGTATCCTCCATGCGCTCCTCCAATTACCCGATTGTCTTCCACATCGTTACTTTTGTTCCCTCTCCCGGTCCGGACTCTACTTTTACCTCATCCATAAATGCCTCCATGAACGCAAATCCCATACCGGACCTGTCCTGGTCCGGCTTTGTTGTATACAGCGGCTCCATCGCTTTTTTGACGTCTTCTATTCCTTTTCCACCGTCGCTCACGATAATCCGGATCTGTTTCTCATCTATGGCGCATTCAATTTTGATTTTATGTACTTCCTCCTCGTAACCATGAATAATACAATTGGTCACCGCCTCCGACACCGCTGTCTTCACATCCGCGACTTCCTCTAACGTCGGGTTCAGCTGTGTCAGAAACGCTGCGACCGTTACTCTTGCAAATGCCTCATTGCAGGACCTGCTGTCAAATTCTATCATCATTTCATTTTCCTTTTTCATAAAAGCCTCCTCTTTTATCTTTCCTTCCTGTGTTATCTCTGTATTAAACATTTGTTCTTTTTTATTCAATATTAACATATTTGTGCACATTCGCCAGTATTAATAATTTTTTCAGCTTTTCATTCACCCTGACTGCACAGACCTGCCCGCCGATATAATTTACGAGCTTATAGCGCCCCATCAACAATCCGATTCCGGAGCTATCCATAAATGTGGTGTCTTTAAAATTAAAAATAATGGCGGATACTCCGTTTTCTATAATCTGTCTGTCAATTTCCATTCGGATTTTATCCACTGTATGGTGGTCCACTTCTTTTGGCAAATATACCGTAAGCCCCTGCTGGTTTTGTTCATACATCTCATTTTCCTCCTGTTTTTTCTATATGAATCAGGCAGAGAGGATTCTTCTTCCACTGCCCGCGCGCCCCATGCGCCGCCTTAGCGGCATACTTTCTTTGCATGGGGCCGCGCATAAAAAAAGACAACAAAATTCTTTGTTGTCTTTTCCTTCGTACGTTTTTTCCTTCTTTTGTCTTTTATCTGCCCTGCTGCGTGCCCTGCAATTCTTCCAGAAGTGCAGTCGCCCTGCTTGCATAGCTTCCCGTCGGAGCCTGCTGCATCAGCTGTGTCAGCAAATTAATGGCATCCTGTTTTTTATTTGCTTTTTTATAAGCACATGCACAGTGATACATCAATTCTTCATTTGCCGGTTCAACCGACAGAAGCTTCTGATAATATTCAATGGCTTTTGCCGCATCCCCGGTCTGCGTGTACAGCCTTTCCGCTTCTGTTTTCATCTGTTTGGAGCAGACGTCATACATTTCCTGCCAGTAACCGGCAGCGCCTTCTGACAGCCCGGTCCTGTCCACTGTCACAAGTATATCAAATGTGCCGGGAATATCTCCCGCCGCATAGGTTTTTGCCGCTGTAATCAAAGCCTCCATTCTCGGAATAATACCGGTTTCTCCTGTATAACCGGCCAGACTGCCGTTTGCCGCGTCCAACTGGGCCTGCAAAGATGCAATCGTATTATTCAGCTCGTCTACCTCCGCATTTTTCTTCTGCAGTTCCTCGTAGCTGCCGTTTCCTTTCTGCGTCGTTACATCTTTTTCATTCTTCACAAATGCAGGCATCACCAGAAACCACATCAATGCCACGCCTACCGCAAGACCGATAATAATATCAATCATTGTCCGAAGTCCTGTATGTTCCTTGACCACGGCCGGCTGGATGATCATCTCATTTCCATTGCGGTATGCAATCTGATTTTCCGATGAATTCAGTACCTGTATCTGCTCTTCATCATATTTCTGTGAATCCGGCATGACCTTCTTCACCCTGCTCATCTCGCTTAATTCTTTTATAAAGCGCAACGTGGTTGTGTTGTTCGAATCAATCTGAATTGCCTTCTGCAGCTGTTTTTATGCCTTTGCCCGCAACAAGGCTGTTGGGGTCATCTGAGCCAATATACAC
>CANOFI010000123.1 GCA_947565255.1 uncultured Lachnospiraceae bacterium | reverse complement strand
ACCGATTTATAAATTAGGCGAAGAAGAGGAAGAAAAACTTGAAGAACGCAAGGGAAGAGAAGAAGGGAGGAAAGAGGCGTGGCAAGAAATAAATATGATATAGACGAGACATTGAATAAGCATTTTGACATGGAGCAGGTAAAGCGTCTTGGACATTATATCCGCCCTTATGCGGGAAAAATGGCTTTGTCGCTTATACTCCGTGTCACGGCAAGCGCGGCGATTCTGCTTCTTCCGATTTTTCTTCAGCGTATCATTGATGTGTATATTCCCATGGGGGAAAAGGGAATTCCCCATATCATGAGGCTTTGCGGGATTTCCGTTGTACTGGCGGTTTATGTATCTGTTGTAATCTGCATTAAGACAAAACTGATGATGTACAGCGGACAGAGCATTATACGGGATTTGCGTGCGGATGTGTTTGATAAGCTGCAAAAGCTGCCGTTTGATTATTATGACAGCCGGCCCCACGGGAAGATTCAGGTCAGGCTGGTGAATTATGTCAACAATTTAAGTGATTTGCTGTCAAATGGCCTGGTTAATACGATTGTAGATTTAATCAGTCTGTTTGTCATAATGGGATATATGTTTTATGTAAACTGGAGCTTTACGCTTGTGTGCCTGTGCGGCTTGCCGGTTCTGTTCGGCATTGTATTTCTGGTGAAGAAAAAGCAGCGGGAGGCATGGCAGAATGCCAGCAGCAAACAGTCCAATTTAAATGCGTATATTGCGGAGAGTATCAATGGAATCAAAGTGACACAGTCCTTTGTGCGGGAGCAGGAAAATACAGGTATCTTTAACCGCCTGAGCGGGAATTATAGAAAAGCGTGGCTTCATGCAATCAAATTTAACCTGATTCTGCCGCCATCTGTAGATTTCATATCGGTGGTGACAACCTCTCTTGTGTACGTAATGGGAGTGAATCTGCTCCGCAGCGATTCTGCGTCCATAAGCGTCGGTGCAATTATTGCATTTACCAGCTATATCAGCCGGTTCTGGACTCCGATTACAAACCTGGGAAATTTTTATAATTCCCTTCTGACAGCCATCGCCTATCTTGAGATGATTTTTGAAACGATTGATGAGCCCGTGGAAGTGAAAGACCGTGACGATGCCGTGGAAATGCCGCCGATTCAGGGAGAGGTGGAATTCCGGGATGTGTGCTTTGCCTATGAAGATGGGATACCGGTGTTAGACCATGTCAGCCTGCTTGTAAAAAAAGGGGAAACCTGTGCCATTGTGGGACCGACCGGCGCCGGAAAAACAACGATTATCAACTTGCTGAGCCGTTTTTATAATGTGGGTTCCGGCGCGGTTTATGTGGATGGAGTGAACATCGAGGATGTGACAATCCGTTCACTGAGAAAGCAGATGGGTGTGATGCTGCAGGACAGCTTTATATTTTCCGGCTCCATCCGGGACAACATCCGTTACGGAAAGCTGGATGCGGCGGACGAGGAGGTAGAGCGCGCAGCGGCGGTTGTGTGCGCCCATGAATTTATCAGCAAAATGGAAAACGGGTATGATACGTTTGTCAACGAGCGTGGCAGCCGGCTGTCCGTGGGACAAAGACAGTTAATTTCCTTTGCAAGGGCGCTGCTTGCTGACCCGGCGATTCTGATTTTGGATGAGGCGACGTCAAGCATTGATACGGAAACAGAACTTGCCTTGCAAAAGGGGCTGCAGGAGCTTCTGAAGGGAAGAACCTCTTTTGTGATTGCACACCGTCTGTCTACGATTCAGAATGCAGACCAGATATTGTACGTGGATGACGGACAGATTGTGGAGCGCGGAACGCATGAAGAGCTGCTCGGGAAAAAAGGGTATTATTATCAATTGTATTGCTCACAGAGGCAGGGCTAGAGCATATTCGAAAACTTATTCACGCTCTGGGGACAGACGATTGTGACATTTGATTCGGGTGTCGGAAGGGGGCTGGAAATGATGGCATGGCAGGTTTTCGGCCCTCTCCAATATCGAATATATGTTCAAAATTATCTGGCAGAGCGAATCAGAAAGGAAAGCAAGCGATGAAATGGGATAAATATACAATCAAAACAATAACGGCTGCTGAGGATATTTTAAGTGCCGCGCTGTCAGATTTAGGAGTGGAGGGCGTGCAGATAGAAGATAATATTCCGCTGTCGGAGGAGGACAGGCAGAAGCTGTTTATTGATATTCTGCCGAAGCTTCCAGATGATGACGGCACGGCCTATGTCAGTTTCTTTTTGGAGGCGGGGTCGGATCACAGCGGATTGTTAAAGGAAATTCAGGATGAAATAGAACGTCTGCGCGCATTTACGGAAATCGGCGAGGGTACGATAGAGGCAGCTGTGACGGAGGACATCGACTGGATTAATAATTGGAAGGAATTCTTTAAGCCGTTTGTAGTAGATGATATTTACATTAAGCCCACATGGGAAGAAGCGGGGGCGGAAGCAGAAGGGCGCATGGTTGTTGAAATCGATCCCGGAACGGCGTTTGGAACGGGAAAGCATGAGACGACCCAGCTCTGTATCAGGCAGCTGGACAAGTATGTAAAAAAGGGCTGTAAAGTGCTGGACATTGGCTGCGGAAGCGGGATTTTATCCATTGTTGCCGCAAAACTGGGGTCAGAACAGGTGTTCGGTATCGATGTGGATCCGGAGGCCGTGAAAGCGTCATGGGAAAACATAGCCGTCAACAATCTTTCAGAGGAAACCTGCCGGTTTGCCGCCGGGAATATTATGGAGGACGAAGAGCTGCAAAAAGAGGCGGGAGACGGTGCGGATATTGTTGTGGCCAATATTCTGGCAGACATTATTATTCCGCTGACGCCGTTTGTTCCGCCAAGGTTAAAGGAGAACGGCATTTACATTTCGTCAGGAATTCTCTGCACAAAAGAAGAGGCAGTGACAAAAGCCGTAAAAAATGCCGGATTTGAACTTGTGGAGGTTACCAGGCAGGGTGACTGGGTATGTGTGACGGCGAGAAAGCGGGGATAAAATGCATCATTTTTTTATACAGGCGAGTCAGGTAAGGCAGGACAGCATAAAAATAACCGGAAAAGATGTGAATCATATGAGAAATGTGCTTCGCATGAAACCGTCGGAGGAGGCGAGCGTAACGGATGAAGACGGCGTAGAATATCACTGCCGCATACAAAAGTCAGAGGAAGACGCCGTGTGGCTTGAGGTGATTGGAAAAACAGGAAAAAGCTATGAACTTCCGGCAAAAATTACATTGTTTCAGGGACTGCCAAAGGGCGATAAGATGGAGTGGATTATTCAGAAAGCAGTGGAGCTGGGAGTACATGACATTGTCCCGATGGAAACAAAACGCTGTGTTGTAAAATTAGATGACAGGAAAAAAGAGACGAAACAGAAACGCTGGAATGCGATTGCACAGAGTGCGGCAGAACAGTCAAAACGCTCACAAATTCCACAGGTGCATCCGATTGTAAGCTATAAGGAAGCCCTTTTGCTGGCGGGAGAACGAAATCTGGCATGCATTCCTTATGAACAGGCAAAGGGCATGCACACATTAAAAACATTTCTAGGACAGGTAAAGCCAGGTATTACGGCCGGATTTCTGATTGGCCCGGAGGGCGGATTTGAGGAAGAGGAAATAGGTCTCGCGCTGGAACAGGGGATACAGACGGTTTCTCTGGGCAGGCGGGTGCTCCGCGCAGAAACGGCGGGAATGGCTCTGTTGTCCATAATAATGCTGCAGCTGGAAATGGAGTGTGATACATGATGGAAGTATATCTGGATAATTCGGCGACAACAAGGTGTTCGGAATCCGTCAGAGAAGCGGTGGTCCGGGCGATGCTGGAGGATTATGGGAACCCTTCTTCCCTGCACAAAAAAGGGGGGGAGGCAGAACAGTGTATCAAAACAGCCAAAGAGCGCATTTGTAAAATTTTAAAGGCGGACGAGAATGAAATGATTTTCACTTCCGGCGGAACGGAGTCGAACAATCTTGCTATTATCGGCACAGCCATGGCGAACAAGCGTTCCGGCATGCATCTGGTTACAAGTAAGATTGAACATGCGTCCGTGAAAGGTGCAATGCAGTATTTGGAGGAGCAGGGGTTTCGGGTGACGTATCTGTCAACAGATTCCTATGGATGTGTGGATTTGGAGGAATTAGAAAAGGCCGTCTGCGAGGAGACCATTCTGGTTTCCATTATGCATGTCAACAATGAGATTGGCACGGTGCAGCCCATTAGGGAAATTGCACAGATAGCAAAAAAGAAAAACCCCGGAGTCTTCGTGCATACGGATTCTGTTCAGGGTTTCGGAAAGCTTCCCGTGGTCCCGAAACGTATGGGAGTCGATCTGTTATCGGTCAGCGGACATAAAATCCACGGACCAAAGGGAGTTGGTTTTTTGTATATAAAAGATAAAGTGAAGATAAGGCCTATTATATTTGGCGGAGGACAGCAAAGGGACCTGCGGTCCGGTACGGAAAATGTTCCGGGAATTGCGGGGCTGGGACAGGCGGCTTTTGAGGCGTATGAGCATTTTGATGAAAAAATAGAACATATGTTTGAATTGCGGGAATATTTTATAGAACAGCTCAGCGGGATAGAGCGTGTCAGCATTAATGGATATCCGGACGAGCGCAATGCGCCGCATATTGTCAGTGCGAGTTTTGACGGGGTGCGCAGTCAGGTGCTGCTTAATGCGCTGGAAAAAAGCCAGATTTATGTTTCATCCGGCTCTGCTTGTGCGTCGAATAAAAAGACAGCGAGTGCGACGCTGGAGGCAATTGGGATTAGCAAAGCGCAGGCGGAGGGCACCATCCGGTTTAGTTTCAGTGCAGATACGACAAAGGAGCAGTTAGAGTTCTGTATGCAGGAGCTGAAAACGCTGCTTCCGGTTCTCAGAAAATTTAAACGGTACTGACTGCTGTTTGGAAGGAATAGAGAATAAACAGGTGCTTGTGAAAGTCTTATTTGAAGTGACGAGTTTGTGCAATATATACAAAAACTTCGCTCCAAAGCGTTTTGAAGTCGCTTCATTTTTGTATTTATTACCCAAACTCTGACAGTGAAATAAGAGTTTCTCAAATGCTTATCAAATGCTTAATAGAAGATAAAAGGAAAAGGGGATAGAAAGGGAAAGGTGACAGAATGGAACAGAAAAGGTTAGAGGATTTGCTGGAACAGAAGGTTGTGCTGCTGGACGGTGCGACAGGCTCTTATCTTCAGAAGAACGGCCTTCCCTCCGGTGTATGTGTGGAGCAGTGGATTTGTGAGCACAGGGAGGTCCTTGTCCATCTGCAGAAGGCGTATGTGGAGGCGGGGAGTGAAATCGTGTACGCGCCGACATTTGGCGCAAACCGCCTGAAATTAAAAGAATTCGGATTAGAGGAAAACGTATCGGATTTAAACCGGCAGCTTGTCGCCATTTCAAGGCAGGCTGTGGGTGGGAAAACACGGATTGCCGGCGATGTGTCAATGACGGGACAGCAGCTGGCGCCCTTAGGGACACTTGATTTTGATGAGCTGGTTGAGGTGTACAAGGAGCAGATGCTTGCACTGGAACAGGGCGGGGCAGATCTGATTGTGGTGGAAACCATGATGAATCTGCAGGAAATGCGCGCCGCTCTCATTGCCGCAAAAGAAAGCGTCGCTCTTCCGGTGGCTGCCACAATGAGCTTTGGCGGGGATGGAAGGACATTGTATGGAACCGACGCAAAAACTGCCGCAGTTGTTATGAAAAGTCTCGGGGCAGTGGCTGTCGGGGTGAACTGTTCCGCCGGCCCGGATCAGATGACGGGGATTGTCAGGAGTATGCGGGAGGCGGTAAATGGACCTGTGATTGCAAAACCAAATGCGGGCATGCCCATTTTAAAAGAGGGAATAACCGAATACAGCATGCATGCGGAGGAATTTGCAAACTGTATGAAGGAGCTTGTCGGGGCCGGAGCTTCTGTGATTGGGGGCTGCTGCGGCACAAATCCCGATTTTATACAAAATATAAAGAAGTTGTCAGAAAATCGAACACCAGTTCTGAAAACGGAGCAGAACAGGGTCATTCTGACGTCAGAGCGGATGAGCATAGAATGGAACGAACAGACTGTGACAGCAAAAATAAGCACAAGGGAACATCCGGAACTGATTGGGGAATGGAACGGGGAAGACTTTGACAGTATTTTTGACTGGATAGATGAGGCGGAAGATATGGGTGCGGAGGCAGTCTGTATCTGTGTGGATGGGACAGAGCAGCCGGTAAAAGCGATAAGGGCGGTTGTGGAGCAGGTTGTCTCTGCGGCCTCGAAACCGCTTATCTTTGATGTGGAGGAGGATGAGGTTCTGGAGGCAGCCCTTCGCTATTATCCCGGACGCGCGGGAATTCTAAAAACGGAAACGGTTTCTGAAAAACGCAGACAGCTGGCAGAACATTACGGCGGAATTTTTGTCTGACTGGAAAATTTTTGTGTATATTGTTGACAACCATCGGAAATGTGTTAAAATGAAGAATGACAGATTTTGAGGAAGGCAGGTGTTGAAAATGCACAGAACCGTATTTTCCATGTTGGTAGATAATACATCCGGTGTCTTAAGCCGGCTTGCGGGTATGTTCAGCCGCCGCGGCTATAACATTGACAGCCTGACAGTGGGTGTGACGGCAGATGACAGGTATTCCCGCATGACGGTTGTTGTAACAGGGGACAGACAGATTATTGAACAGATTGAAAAGCAGCTTCGCAAGCAGGAAGATGTGATAGAGATTAAAAAGCTGGAGCCGGGCAGGTCTGTATGCAAGGAGCTGATTCTGGTAAAAATCCGCGTAGATGCCGGACAGCGTCAGGAGGTCATTTCCGTGACCGATATTTTCCGTGCAAAAATTGTGGATGTGTCAGAGGATTCCATGGTCATGGAACTGACAGGCGACCAGTCAAAGCTGGACGCATTTTTAAAGCTGTTGTCGGAATACGAGATTCTGGAGCTTGCCCGTACCGGTATTACCGGATTATCCCGCGGCAGCGAGGACGTCACATATCTGGATTCATTGGAATATTGACTGACCCGAATCATCGGCGTCATATGTGA
>CANOFI010000122.1 GCA_947565255.1 uncultured Lachnospiraceae bacterium | reverse complement strand
TTTATTTTTGAGAAAAATGAATGGTTTTTGCAGAAAAGCTTATAATAAATGACATTTCTCCGATTGCAGATTATAGCGGACATCTGAGTCTTGAATTTGTAGATTTCACGCTGTGCGAGTCCGATACAAAGTATTCCATTGAGGAATGCAAGGAGCGGGATGCAACCTATGCGGCTCCTTTAAAAGTAAAGGTAAGGCTTTACAATAAGGAGAAGGAAGATGTTGCGGAGCATGAGATTTTCATGGGCGACCTTCCGCTTATGACAGCGACCGGTACTTTTGTAATCAACGGTGCGGAGCGTGTCATTGTAAGCCAGCTGGTACGTTCACCGGGTATTTATTATAATATTAATCACGATAAAATCGGAAAAAAATTATTTTGTTCGACCGTGATTCCAAACCGAGGCGCATGGCTGGAGTATGAAACGGATTCAAACGATGTGTTTTATGTGCGTGTGGACAGAACAAGAAAAGTACCGATTACGGTTCTGATTCGTGCGCTTGGAATTGGGACAAATGCCGAAATTATCGATTTGTTTGGTGAAGAGCCGAAAATTTTAGCCAGTCTGACCAAAGACGTTGCAGAGAATTACGAGCAGGGTCTTTTAGAGCTGTACAAAAAAATCCGTCCGGGTGAGCCTCTTACCGTGGAAAGCGCAGAAAGCCTGATTACAAGCATGTTTTTTGAACCAAGAAGGTACGATCTTGCCAAAGTCGGACGATACAAATTTAATAAAAAATTAATGTTAAAAAACAGGATTAATGGACAGGTGCTTGCAAAGGACGTCGTGGACCCGTCAACCGGAGAAATCATAGCTGAGGCAGGTACACAGGTGGATCGTGACCTGGCTGACCGAATTCAGAATGCGGCTGTTGCAGGCGTATGGATTCAGACAGAAGAGCGCAATATCAAGGTGCTATCCAATATGATGGTGGAATTGAGCGAGTATGTGGATTGTGTGCCGAGGGAATACGGCATTACGGAGCTTGTCTATTATCCTGCCCTGGAAAAGCTTTTGTCCGAGTACGATGACGAGGAAGAGTTAAAGGGTGCGATTCGGAGAAACGTATCCGAGTTAGTTCCGAAGCATATCACAAAAGAAGATATTATGGCGTCCATCAACTACAACATGCATTTGGAGTATGGTCTTGGGAACGATGACGACATTGACCATTTAGGAAACAGAAGAATCCGTGCGGTAGGAGAATTGCTGCAGAACCAGTACAGAATCGGTTTATCCAGATTAGAGCGTGTAGTGCGCGAACGAATGACAACACAAGACTTAGAAGGGGTGACACCCCAATCCCTTATTAATATCAAACCGGTTACTGCTGCAGTAAAGGAATTTTTCGGATCTTCACAGCTTTCACAGTTTATGGACCAGAATAATCCGTTAGGTGAGCTGACGCATAAGAGGCGTCTGTCTGCACTGGGCCCGGGTGGTCTGTCCAGGGACCGTGCCGGATTTGAGGTGCGTGACGTGCATTATTCCCATTACGGAAGAATGTGCCCGATTGAGACGCCTGAGGGACCGAATATCGGTCTGATTAACTCTCTTGCCACTTATGCAAGAATTAATGAGTATGGCTTCGTTGAGGCGCCGTACCGCAAGATTGACAAAACCGATATAAACAATCCGGTTGTTACAGATGAAGTTGTATATATGACGGCGGACGAGGAGGATAATTATCATGTTGCCCAGGCAAACGAGCCGCTGGATGATGACGGGCATTTTATTAACAGCACAGTGTCCGGCCGTTACAGGGAAGAGACACAGAAGTATGAGAAACGTATGTTCGATTATATGGACGTGTCTCCGAAAATGGTATTCTCAGTTGCGACAGCGCTGATTCCATTTTTGGAAAATGATGATGCAAACCGCGCTCTGATGGGTTCTAACATGCAGCGTCAGGCTGTTCCGCTTCTTACGACAGAGGCGCCGGTAGTCGGTACAGGAATGGAGACAAAGACGGCTGTGGATTCCGGAGTCTGCGTTGTGGCGAAAAGTGCGGGAACAGTAGAAAAAGCATGCTCCAGTGAAATTGTAGTAAAGAGAGAGGACGGAGTCCGTGACGTCTACCGTCTGACAAAATTTGCGAGAAGCAATCAGAGCAACTGTTATAACCAGAAACCGATCGTGACGAAAGGGGACCAGGTCGAGGAAGGCCAGGTAATTGCAGACGGTCCGTCCACGGCTAACGGCGAGATTGCGTTAGGGAAGAATCCTCTGATCGGCTTTATGACTTGGGAAGGTTATAACTACGAGGATGCCGTATTATTAAGCGAGAGACTGGTGCAGGATGACGTCTATACGTCGGTGCACATTGAGGAATATGAGGCCGAGGCACGCGGAACAAAGCTTGGAGACGAGGAAATCACAAGAGATGTTCCGGGTGTGGGCGACGATGCGCTGAAAGATTTGGATGAGCGCGGAATTATCCGTATCGGTGCGGAGGTTCGTGCCGGTGATATTCTGGTAGGAAAGGTGACGCCGAAGGGCGAGACGGAACTGACGGCGGAAGAACGGTTGCTGCGCGCCATTTTTGGTGAAAAGGCAAGAGAGGTGCGCGATACCTCTCTCAAGGTACCGCACGGAGAGTCCGGTATTGTAGTGGATGCAAAAGTATTTACAAGAGAAAATGGGGATGAGCTGTCTCCGGGCGTGAATCAGGCAGTGCGTATTTACATTGCGCAGAAAAGAAAGATTTCCGTTGGTGATAAGATGGCCGGCCGTCATGGGAACAAGGGTGTTGTTTCCAGAGTGCTTCCGGTGGAGGATATGCCATTTCTGCCAAACGGACGTCCGCTGGATATTGTGTTAAATCCGCTTGGCGTGCCTTCCCGTATGAATATTGGACAGGTGTTGGAAATCCATCTGTCGCTTGCGGCAAAGGCGCTTGGCTTTAATATTGCTACGCCGGTATTTGACGGTGCAAGAGAAGATGATATTATGGATACGCTGGACCTGGCAAATGATTATGTAAACCTGGAATGGGAAGAATTTGAGAAAAAGCACGGGGAGTCTCTTCTCCCCGAAGTGCTGGAGTATTTATATGAAAACAGGGAGCACAGGGAAGTATGGAAGGGCGTTCCGCTTTCAAGAGACGGTAAGGTACGACTCCGTGACGGCCGTACGGGAGAATATTTTGACAGCCCGGTAACGATAGGACATATGCATTATCTGAAGCTGCATCATTTGGTGGATGATAAGATCCATGCGCGTTCTACGGGTCCTTATTCGCTTGTGACCCAGCAGCCGTTAGGAGGAAAAGCCCAGTTCGGCGGTCAGCGTTTCGGTGAGATGGAAGTGTGGGCCCTGGAGGCATATGGCGCTTCCTATACGCTGCAGGAGATTTTAACGGTCAAGTCGGATGATGTAGTTGGACGTGTAAAGACGTATGAGGCAATTATCAAGGGTGTGAATATTCCGGAGCCGGGAATTCCGGAATCCTTTAAGGTTCTTTTAAAGGAGCTGCAGTCATTAGGCCTGGATGTACGTGTTCTGCGCGATGATGACACAGAGGTGGAAATTATGGAGACGGTCGATGTCGGCGAGACGGATTTGAATTCGATTATGGACAGTGACAAGAACTATAAAAAGAATGATGAGTCTTATGGTCAGTATGGATTCAGCAAACAGGAGTTCGATGAAAACGAGGAACTGATTTCTGTGCAGGATGATGCGTACGAGGAAGAAGAATTTGAGGAAGATTACGCAAGCGTATATGATGACGAAGAGTAAATAATAGAAATCCCCGGCCTGCCGGGGAGCATAAAGGAAAGGGTGTGCCGTAAATGCCGGAAGAAATGAACAAAGATACGTACCAGCCGATGACATTTGATGCGATAAAAATCGGATTAGCTTCACCGGAAAAAATAAGAGAATGGTCCCGCGGAGAAGTAAAAAAACCGGAAACAATCAACTACAGAACGTTGAAGCCGGAAAAAGAAGGGCTGTTTTGTGAAAGAATTTTCGGGCCAAGCAAGGACTGGGAATGTCATTGCGGCAAATACAAAAAAATCAGATACAAAGGGGTTGTCTGCGACAGATGCGGTGTGGAAGTGACAAAGGCCAATGTCCGCAGGGAACGTATGGGGCATATTGAGCTTGCCGCTCCGGTTTCCCATATCTGGTATTTTAAAGGAATTCCAAGCCGTATGGGTCTGATTCTGGACTTATCCCCGCGTACGCTGGAGAAGGTGCTCTATTTTGCTTCTTACATTGTGCTCGACCCGGGAGAGGCGACAAATCTTACGTATAAGCAGGTTTTGTCCGAAAAGGAGTACCAGGATGCAAGGGAAGCATATGGCAATGAATTTCGTGTAGGAATGGGTGCGGAGGCTATCAAGGAATTGCTCGAGGCCATCGATTTTGAAAAAGAGGTCGAGGAGCTCCGCGCTGCTCTTCAGGATTCTACCGGACAAAAGCGTGCAAGAATTATTAAGCGTCTGGAAGTGGTAGAGGCATTTCGGGGGTCGGGAAACCGCCCGGAATGGATGATTATGGATATCATTCCGGTTATTCCGCCTGATTTGCGTCCAATGGTCCAGCTGGACGGCGGACGTTTTGCAACATCTGATTTAAATGATTTATACAGAAGAATCATCAATAGAAATAACCGGTTGAGAAGACTGCTGGAGCTTGGCGCGCCGGATATTATTGTGCGCAATGAAAAGAGAATGCTCCAGGAAGCCGTTGACGCACTGATTGACAATGGAAGAAGAGGACGTCCGGTAACCGGTCCTGGTAACCGTGCGCTGAAATCTCTGTCCGATTTGTTAAAAGGAAAATCCGGGCGTTTCCGTCAGAATTTGTTAGGAAAACGTGTGGATTATTCAGGTCGTTCTGTTATCGTAGTAGGTCCTGAACTGAAAATATACCAGTGCGGTTTGCCGAAGGAGATGGCAATTGAGCTGTTCAAGCCTTTTGTGATGAAGGAACTGGTTGCCAACGGCACTTCGCATAATATTAAGAGTGCGAAAAAGATGGTAGAGCGCCTGCAGCCGGAGGTATGGGATGTGCTGGAGGAGGTCATCAAAGAGCATCCGGTTATGCTGAACCGTGCGCCTACGCTGCACAGGCTTGGTATCCAGGCGTTTGAGCCGATTCTTGTAGAGGGAAAGGCAATTAAGCTGCATCCACTGGTATGTACAGCATTTAATGCCGACTTTGACGGTGACCAGATGGCTGTCCATCTTCCGTTGTCCGTGGAGGCCCAGGCAGAGTGCCGTTTCCTGCTGCTTTCACCGAATAACCTGTTAAAACCGTCGGACGGCGGCCCGGTTGCGGTTCCGTCGCAGGATATGGTGCTTGGTATTTATTATCTGACGCAGGTAAGAGACGGGGAACCCGGAGAGGGCAAATATTTTAAGAGTCCAAATGAAGCGATGTTGGCCTATGATAACGGCATTATTACCTTGCATACAAAGATTAATGTGCGCATGACAAAGACTGCTCCTACGGGAGAGAAGGTCATGGGAGTGATTGAGACAACGGTAGGCCTTTTGATTTTCAATGAAATTCTTCCTCAGGATTTGGGATTTGTGAAGCGTGAGACGCCGGAAGACTATTTAAAGCTGGAGGTTGGTTTTGAGTTTGAGAGAAAAGAAGTCAAAAATGGCAGAAAAACAGTAGTTGTTTATGAACCGGTAGGAAAAAAAGGTCTGAAGAAGATTTTGGAAAAGGTCATTAATTCACATGGCGCCACCAAGACTGCGGAGGTGCTGGATGACATTAAGGCGATGGGATATAAATTTTCCACACGGGCAGCCATGACCGTATCGATTTCGGATATGACTGTGCCGGCAAAGAAAAAGGAGCTGCTGGATGAAGCACAGAGAACGGTGGATTTGATTACAAGAAACTTTAAGCGCGGTCTGATTACGGAAGAAGAGCGTTATAAGGAAGTTGTGGAAACCTGGAAAAACACCGACGATGAAATTACAAAAGAGCTTCTTGGAGGACTTGATAAATACAATAATATTTATATGATGGCAGATTCCGGAGCCCGCGGTTCGGATAAGCAGATTAAACAGCTTGCCGGAATGCGCGGATTGATGGCGGATACAACCGGACGTACGATTGAATTGCCCATTAAATCGAATTTCCGTGAGGGACTTGACGTATTGGAATATTTTATGTCTGCCCACGGTGCACGAAAAGGCTTGTCTGACACTGCACTCCGTACAGCCGATTCCGGATACCTGACAAGACGTCTGGTAGATGTGTCACAGGAGTTGATTATCCGTGAGATAGACTGCTGTGAAGGCAGAGAGATTTCCGGCATGTATGTGAAGCCGTTCATGGACGGAAAAGAAGAAATTGAGAGCCTGCAGGAGCGTATTACGGGACGTTATACGGCGGAGGATATTGTAGACGCCAAAGGCGAGGTAGTTGTAAAGGCAAACCATATGATTACGCCGAAGCGCGCGGCAGAGGTTATGCGGCGCGGTGTGGACGAGAATGGCGAGCCACTGACAAAGGTGAAGATTCGTACCATTCTGGCCTGCCGTTCCCATACGGGTGTGTGTGCGAGATGTTACGGTGCGAACATGGCAACCGGGGAAGCCGTGCAGGTAGGTGAGGCTGTCGGCATTATTGCTGCACAGTCTATCGGTGAGCCCGGTACACAGCTTACGATGCGTACGTTCCATACCGGCGGTGTTGCAGGAGATGATATTACACAGGGTCTTCCGCGTGTCGAGGAGCTTTTCGAGGCGAGAAAGCCGAAGGGTCTTGCAATTATCACGGAATTCGGCGGAACAGCTGTGATTAAGGATACAAAGAAAAAGAGAGAAATCATTGTGACGAACAATGAGACCGGCGAATCCAAGGCATATTTAATTCCTTACGGCTCCCGCATTAAGATACAGGATAATGCAGTGTTGGAAGCCGGTGATGAACTGACAGAGGGTAGTGTAAATCCGCACGATATTCTGAAAATCAAGGGTGTACGTGCGGTTCAGGATTATATGCTTCAGGAGGTACAGCGTGTATACCGTCTGCAGGGTGTGGAAATCAACGATAAGCACATAGAAGTGATTGTACGCCAGATGCTAAAGAAAATACGGAT
>CANOFI010000121.1 GCA_947565255.1 uncultured Lachnospiraceae bacterium | reverse complement strand
TTGGCAGATTTCTTGCTTGTCCGGGATTCCCTGAATGTACAAATACAAAGAAGATTATTTTTTGCATCTCTGACTTCTATGTTTCCGTTGGTATTATCAAAGCCACCAACTGTCAATGTTCCGCCTTGGATAATGCTGGCTGTAAGATGACCGGTGTTAATGAAATCAGCCACAATAGAACCATCCTGTGTGATTGCTGTCGTGTAAGGACCGTTATATCCTGTAGGGGAATATCCAAGTCCTCCCTTATTCCATCTCCATACTTTTGTTGCTTTTTCAATGTTCGGATCATCCATAATAAGAATCTCATCCGGATATTTTCCGCCGCTGCTACTGCGAATAACAACATAACCGCCAAGACCGCCGCTTATAAGCTGTGTGGCAGTCTGTATCGCTTTTTCCATAAATGTCTGGGTTGGCTGTTTCTTGATGGTCTGGCTCTGTTCGGACACCGTATCCGAAAGCGTACTCTGCGATTCTCCCAATTCGATTGTGATTAACCAGTTTGTAGACAGGAGAATTGTACAGGGTATCAATAGAATTTCAAATTCCATGAAGCAGATTTCAGACGGGAATTTTGATGCGGTGGTAAATGAACAGGGCAACCCGGAATTTATACAGCTCTCAGACAGCATCAATAAAATGGTAAGAAATATAAGCAAAAGTATGTCAGAGAATGATAAGCTCATCGAAAACCAGAAGGAGGATATGGAAGCGAACCGTACCCTCATTCAGAACATAAAGAATGTCTGTATCGATTTGGAAAAGGTATCCGGGGAAACACAGGGAAATGCAGATGATATTTACCGTGGAACCGGAGAACAGGAAAAAGCAGTGGAGGACTTAAAGCAGATTATGAACCGGCTTACAGGCGAGCTGAACAGCAGTGTGAGCGTTTCTTCCAATGTGGCCGCAGAAATGGGCAGGACGGTAGAAAATATTATGCAGACGCAGTCTCAGATGGATTTGCTTAAGGAATCCATGCAGAAAATTACAGATATGTCTATGGCAATTGAAACCATTATCGGTGAAATTAATTCCATTGCGGAACAGACGAATCTGTTGTCTCTGAACGCATCAATTGAAGCGGCAAGAGCAGGAGAAATGGGTAAGGGCTTTGCCGTTGTGGCAACACAGGTAGGCGAGCTTGCGGCGAGAAGCGCGCAGGCGGCAAAAGAGACAAACGAATTGATTACCAATTCTATCAATGCCGTAGAAAGCGGAAAAGAGATTACGGACAGAACGGCAGATGCCTTTGGTGTCGTCGTGGAAAATATCGAAAAATCCAATCAGGATTTACATGAGATTACGAACATGGTTGAAAAGAATGTTGATATCGTGGCGGATGCAGTGGGTAAGATGGGAAATATCTCACAGGTAGTGGAAAAGAATGTAGAGATTTCACAAAATACAAAGCAGGCGTCTGTCAATATGGCGGATGTGGCAGGTAAGCTGCTTGAGCTTGTGGAGTAACCAGCCAGAAAGAAAATAGCTGGAGACGAATGAAGAACTGTGCTGTTTTGGTGGAAGAAGAAATATACAAATTTAGCCAAAAAAAGACTTGATTAATTTGAATGTTTCAGGTATAATAGTTCATTGTGATAATATTCCTTGTTTCCCAGCCAGGGCGGGAAGCCAGAGACCAAAAGGAGGTACAATAGCATGAACAAGTATGAATTAGCAGTCGTTGTCAATGCTAAAGTCGAGGATGATGTAAGAACAGCTACAATCGAGAAAGTGAAAGAATTAGTGACTCGTTTCGGTGGCAGTATTACAAACATTGAAGAATGGGGTAAGAAGAGATTGGCTTACGAAATTCAGAAAATGAGAGAAGGATTTTACTACTTTATCCAGTTCGACTCTGATGCAGACTGTCCGAATGAGATTGAAGCGCGTATTCGTATCATGGACAATGTAATCAGGTATTTATGCATTAGACAGGACTCCTAACGGATGTGCCCGCAGTGCGGGGACGTAGTAGAAAAGAGGACCAGAATGAATAAAGTGATTTTGATGGGCAGATTGACACGGGAGCCGGAGGTTCGGTACTCACAGGGAGATAATTCTATGGCGATTGCCCGTTATACATTAGCAGTTGACCGCAGATTCAGGCGTGATAACAGTGATCAGACAGCTGATTTTATCGGCTGTGTTGCATTTGGCCGCTCAGCGGAATTTGCGGAGAAATATCTTCATCAGGGAACAAAGATTGTCATAACCGGCAGAATACAGACCGGAAGCTACACGAATAAGGACGGCCAGAGAGTATATACTACAGATGTCGTAGTTGAGGATCAGGAATTTGCGGAGAGCAAAAATGCAGCTGCAGGAAACAGTGAGTTCCAGGTGGCGCCGTCAAGACCAGAGCCTGCGGCAGCACCGGCAGATGGATTTCTGAATATTCCGGATGGCATTGATGAAGAATTACCATTTAATTAAGCAGGAGGTAATACCATGGCATATAATAAGACGGAAAAAGGCGACTCTTCCATGAAAAGAAGAGGCGGACGCAGAAGAAAGAAAGTTTGCATTTTCTGCGGGAAAGACAATGTGATTGATTACAAGGACATCAATAAATTAAAGAGATATGTATCAGAGCGGGGAAAAATTCTTCCAAGAAGGATAACCGGCAACTGTGCAAAGCATCAGAGAGCTTTAACAGTGGCAATTAAGAGAGCAAGACATATCGCGCTGATGCCGTATACGGTGGATTAATTCGATTCTTTACGGAGATTGCGGTCACATATGGTACGCTGTTGACACTCATCACATGTTTGTGATGAGTGTTTTTCATCATATAGGAGGTTTTATGAAGCATATATTAATCACGCGCATCTTGCCTGTTTTTCTTGCAGGAACAGTCTGTCTGCTGCTGTTTCTGTCCTGGGGGCGCATCCGTCTGGGCGGTGAGTTTAAAATAGGGGACGATTATACCAACCCGATTGTGGTGGAGGGAGGTTATCCGCACGGTTTTGCAAAAGCGGTAAAAACCTTTTCAGACGAATTAAACGGATTTCAGGAAAAAGCGGAATTGCTGTCGCTTGTTCTGATGTCTCTGTGCGTGTTTTTATGTGTGCTGGAAGTGTTTTATGCTGTGTGCTGCCTTCTGGATATCCGTATGAGAAGGGCGATGGGTCTGACCGCGGAGATTGCCATATTGTTAACTGCGGCAGTTTTTTTGATATTTGCAGTTATTTATAAAGACGGTGCGATAGCCTTTGGAAATTATTTTCGGATAACGACGGAAATTTCATTAAATGCAAGTCTGTTTCTCATTATAATATGTGAGGTTGCCGGAAAACAACTGTTGCCGGCCATTGCCAAAGCACATAAAATATGATATAATGGCCCTGAAGGAAGAAAGGCGGCGCGAAGCGGCAGCTGAAGGAGGAACCTATGAAGAATAAGATTAAGATGCGGGGGCAGCTAAAGACATATCTGCAGTGGACGCTGTTTATGAGTGTGTTGTTTGTAGCAATGTCTTTATGGCTGTTTATCGTTGATATAAAAGCGGCATGGATTGCAAGTTCCTTTACGGTGTTTTATATTATTATGGCAGTTGTGCTGTTTTTCAGGAGCAAACAGCGGCTGCTTTCCGAACTAGTGACGTTTGCGGCGGAATATGGGCAGGTACAGAAGCATCTGCTTCACCAGATGTCGGTGCCGTATGCGCTTTTGGATGACCAGGGAAAGATTATATGGGTCAATGAGCAGTTCGGGAATATTCTCCAGAAAGACAAAGTATATGGCAAATCCATTACCAGTTTTTTTCCGAGTATTAACAGAAATCAAATGCCGGATACGGAGGATGCTGTGAGGACGGATATCAGCTACGGGGAACGGGATTACCAGATTGAACTGAAGAAAGTCATGTTAAAAGATATATCCATTGAACAAATGCTGGATGTCGGCGAATACGATGGCTTTTTAGTGGCTGTATATCTGTTTGATGTAACGGAGCTGAATTTATACAGGCAGAGAAACAAAGACCAGCAGATGGTAACGGGGCTTATATACATGGACAATTATGAGGAAGCACTGGAATCGGTGGAGGATGTGCGCAAATCCCTGCTCCGGGCATTGATTGACCGGAAGGTGAGCCAGTACATTACTGATTTTGAAGGGCTGGTTCAGAAGCTGGAAAAAGATAAATATTTTATTGTCCTGCAGCACAAGTATTTAGAAAAGATGCAGGAAGATAAGTTTTCTATATTGGAAGAAGTAAAGAAGATTAATATTGGAAATGAAATGCCGGTAACGCTAAGTATCGGACTTGGCTTTGAAAAATCCGGTTATGTGAGAAGTTATAATTATGCGCGGAATGCCATTGACCTGGCTCTGGGGCGCGGCGGTGACCAGACTGTGGTGAAGACGAAGGATAAAGTCCGGTATTATGGCGGAAAAGCAAAGCAGGTAGAAAAATCAACACGTGTAAAAGCACGTGTAAAGGCCCAGGCGCTCCGCGAGATTATGGAGACAAAGGACAAAATATTTGTCATGGGACATGCAATGGCCGACAACGATTCGTTTGGGGCGGCTGTCGGTATTTTTCGGGCAGCAACGGAGCTGAATAAAAAAACCTATATTGTTATCAATGAGATAACGTCATCCGTAAAGCCGATGATAGAATGCTTTTATGACAATAAGGAGTATCCGGACGACATGTTCCTGAAAAGCGAGCAGGCAGTGGAACGTGTGGACGCAAACAGTGTGGTAGTTGTTGTGGATGTGAACAAACCGAGTATCGTGGAATGTCCGGAGCTGCTCCGGATGGCCAAAACGATTGTTGTGCTGGACCATCACAGGCGCGGCGAAGAAGTTATTAATAACGCGGTGCTTTCTTACGTTGAGGCGTATGCATCCTCATCGTGCGAAATGGTTGCGGAAATTTTGCAGTACTTTGCGGAGGGTATTAAAATCAGGCCGTTAGAGGCAGACTGTATGTATGCCGGAATGCTGGTAGATACGAACAATTTTATGAACAAAACTGGTGTTCGGACCTTTGAGGCGGCGGCATTTTTAAGGAGATGCGGTGCAGATGTATCAAGGGTGCGCAAGCGGTTCAGGGAGGATATGAATACGTATAAGGCCAAGGCGCGTGCAATCAGTACAATGGAGTTGTTTAAGGGAAGTTATGCCCTTGCGGTATCTCCGGGCAGCATTGAAGGAAACAGTCCGACGATTGTTGCGGCGCAGACTGCAAATGACCTGCTTGATATTTTTGGTATTAAGGCCTCCTTTGTATTTACGGAGTACCAGTCAAAAATTTATATCAGCGCCCGTGCCATTGATGAGGTGAACGTGCAGATTATTATGGAACGGTTAGGCGGCGGCGGACACCAGAATGTAGCGGGTGCGCAGCTTGAAAATACGTCGATAGACGAGGCCGTTGATATGGTGAAGCGAATTTTAGATAAAATGGAGCAGGAAGGAGACATATAACTATGGAAATTATTTTGCTGGAAGAGATTAAATCCCTTGGAAAAAAGGGAGAGTTAGTTCAGGTGAAGGACGGTTACGGGCGCAGTCTGATCGCAAGAAAGCAGTGTCTGGAGGCGACTGCCAAAAACAAAAACGATTTAAAATTAAAAAATAAAAATGCAGAAAAAGTGGCGCAGGAGAAATATGAAGAGGCGAAGGTGTTAGGAGAAAAGCTGGAGGAAAGCTCCGTGACAACAAAGATAAAGGTTGGAGAAGGCGGAAGGACGTTCGGCGCCGTATCTTCGAAGGAGATTGCAAAGGCAGTCGAAGAACAGCTGCAGCTTGCGATTGACAAAAAAAAGATTCAGCTTACAGAGTCTATTAAGACGCTGGGGGTTCATGAAGTAATGGTAAAGGTGCATCCGAAGGTGACAGCGAAGCTGAAAGTAAAGGTTATGGAAGAATAGGCAGGAATAGTATGGATGAGGCAGTTTTAAAACGGATTATGCCCAATGACATCGAAGCGGAAAAGTCTGTAATTGGCGCTATGCTGATGGATAAGGATGCGATATTAGCGGCATCCGAGATGATAACGGAAGAAGATTTTTACCAGCCTCTGTTTGGAGTGGTATTCAGAGGTATGATTGAGTTGTTTAATTCTGGAACGGCAGTTGATGTTGTGACAGTGCAGGCAAAGCTGCGTGAACTGGATGCGCCGGCGGAGCTTGTCACGGTAGAATTTTTCAGGGATTTGCTGGATGCAGTTCCGACTTCCGCCAATGTGCGGCATTATGCAAAAATTGTATCGGATAAATCCATGCTCCGTAAGCTGATTAAGATGAATGAGCAGATTGCCAATACCTGTTATATGGGGCATGATACGATTGATACAATATTAGAAGAGACGGAAAAACAGCTGTTTACGCTTTTGCAGACCAGAAACCGCGGGGAGTTTGAGCCAATTAACGAGATTGTATTGAATGCTCTGGCCAAGATTGAGGCGGCGTCGAAGGCAAAGGGCGAAGTGACTGGTATTGAATGCGGATTTGTAGATTTGGACCGGCGTTTATCGGGCTTACAGCCCTCTGACCTGATATTGATTGCGGCCCGCCCGTCTATGGGTAAGACGGCATTTGCGTTAAATATCGCCCAGCACGTGGCATTTGTAAAACAGGTACCGACCGCGATTTTCAGCCTGGAAATGTCAAAAGAGCAGCTGGTAAACCGTTTGTTTTCGCTGGAGGCTTTAGTGGACGCACAGCTGCTCCGCAATGGAAATTTGTCAGAAACGGACTGGGAAAAGCTGGCAGAGAGTGCAACCGTGATAGGAAAATCCAACCTGATTATCGATGATACCCCGTCTATCTCTGTCAGTGAGCTTCGCTCAAAATGCCGCAAATACAAGTTAGAGCATAATCTGGGAGTTATTATTATTGACTATCTTCAGCTTATGTCAGGCAGTGGGAAGAGCGAGTCAAGACAAAATGAAATTGCGGAAATTTCCCGCTCTTTAAAGGCACTTGCAAGAGAATTGAATGTGCCGGTACTGGCGCTTTCACAGCTTAGCCGTGCAGTGGAGCAGCGGCCGGATAAGCATCCGATGCTTTCGGATCTTCGTGAATCCGGAGCGATTGAACAGGATGCGGATGTTGTTATGTTCATTTAC
>CANOFI010000120.1 GCA_947565255.1 uncultured Lachnospiraceae bacterium | reverse complement strand
CCCGCCATAGGTCAGAAGACCTGCCGTACCTGAATACCGCAACAGCCTGGGCGACGGGGCTTTTTGTGACGAAGAGAAGAATGGGATATGCGAAGCTAATCGCGCATTGCGTATCAGAAAATAAGAAGCATCCTATGGATGGAACACTTGTTTTTCCATAGCATGTTTTGCTGTGCCTTTTTATAGCAGAAGGGGCGGGAAAGAACATGCAAGCATTCATTCGGAACATGTCAGGAAGAGTTTTTAAAGTCCGGGCCTGTATGACACAGGGAACATTCAGAATATGTCATTTTGAACGGTTTCCTATAAGAATGGAGGATATGGAATGAACAAGTTGTGTAAACGGTCCATAGCGGTGCTTCTTTGTATGATTATGATGTGCAGCGGTTTTACAATGACAGCCTATGGACAGACAGAAGGCAGCGCTTGGGACGGAAGCGCGAAAGAAGAGCCTTCATTGGAAGGAGACGTGTACCAGATTAAAACCGGTGCACAGCTGGCATGGTTTGCGGATTATGTCAATGCAGGAAATGGCAGTGCAAAGGCCGAGTTAACACAGGATATCGACCTGGGTGCAAAGGAATGGATGCCGATTGGAAATGCATCAAAAAGGTTCAGCGGAAGTTTTGATGGGAACGGACATGCCATTCACAATCTTTTGATTGACAGTGATACAAACTATATTGGATTGTTTGGATATCTGGCAGCAGGCGCCGTGGTGACGGACATCTATTTAGATGGAAGTATTTCCTCGTCTTTTGAGACAAATGGCGGGTATGCGGGCGGCGTGGCCGGTTATGCATCCGCAAGTACATCAAAACCGGCAACGATTACGAAAGTGCGCAATGCCTGCGGCATTAATGTAAAGGGCAGCTCTTATGGCTCCTATGCCGGGGGAATTGTAGGATTTTGCGGAACTGCAGTTACCATAAAGCAATGTTCAAACAGCGGTGATATTGTGGGAACACAGAAAGCTGTGGGTGGCATTGCCGGGCAGGGAAAGGCGGTCAGCGAGTGTTACAATACCGGTAATATTACTGGCAATACCTGTGTGGGCGGCATTGTCGGTTTAGGCTCCGCAGAGGAAATAAAGGACTGTTATAATACAGGGAATATTACGGGAAGCAGCTTTGTAGGGGGTATAACGGCACAGGCTTCCGCTACGGCGATTCCGGTGAAAAACTGTTATAACACTGGAAACATAGAGACGATCGGAACGATTGCGTATAGCGAAGGAATTGCCGCAAGCAGCTCCGCACAGGTGCAGAACAGTTATACGTCAAAGGTTGAGAAGGCGACGGATTATGGTCATGCAAAAGTTGTTACGGAGCAGGAATTAAGAAGTCTTGCGGATGAATTGGGAGAAGCTTATGCTGTCAATATCTTTGATACATACCATGCAGGAACACCCGTTCTTACGTGGGAGCTTGATGAGCCGGAGTGGAAAAACACAGGTTCCGCGCAGATTACAGAAGTGAGAGTGGCAGGTGCGGCATGTACCCAGGCAGAGGTTGCATTTGGGACACAGATGACAGAAAAAATGTTTGATGTGGTCGGGTTTGCAAGAGAAGTAGAATTGCATACACAGGCGGGATATGTCATTGTGCCCGCATCATGGAAGGGTGACAGCTATCAGGCAGAAAAGGCCGGGACATATGTGTTTACACCAGTTTACAATATGCCGGACGGTGCTTCGCTGGCAGAAGATGCTGTTATTGAAAAAAGTACGGTAACGGTGCGTGAGAAGGGAGCAGCGGCTCCGGTGGTCAGCGCGGCATCTTTGTTAGAAGGAACTTCGTCTTCCATTACTATAAAATATGGCAGAGAGGAGTTAGGGCTGACTAACCATATTCGGGCCACCGTAGACGGAGAAGAAAAGGAAGTTTATGTGGAGTGGGAGCTGCCGGAAAGCTTTTCAGCGACGGTTCCGGGAGTGTATACGGCAACTGCAAAATTTGTGGAGAAGTATCAGGTGGAAAGCAGTGTAGAAATGCCGCAGATTGAGCTGACAGTAAAAGAGCAGGGATTCTTGGGTTCATTAAGTTTTTCATCAGTCAGCAAATCTGGCTATTACGAAATGGAGCCGGCGTTTGATGAGACAGTAAAGGAATATACCGTTTACGTGCCGGACACCAAAAGTGCATTTTATGTGGATACCGTTTTAGACGAAAGCATTCAGGACGGACAGGTAATGGCCGAGTATACCAATACAAGAAATGCTGCGCAGAACGTTGCAGTGACATCGGGTATGCCTAAAAATCTGTCTCAGTTTGTGGCAATGGGCTCTAAGACGCAGGCGGCAAACAATAACACGTTGAATGTGAATGTGACAAATACGAAAGATCATTCGGTTCAGACATATACCATCCATGTAAAGCGTATTCGTAGCCTGGCATCTTTGGAGGCAAGCGCAGACGGTACAAAGGTAAACTTTCTGCCGGCATTTCAGGGCTCCGTCTTTGCATACGAGATGATTGTGCCGGATTCACAGAAGGAGGTCACGCTGTCGCCGGGTGCGCAGGCGAAAGACAGCATACTGGCTGTGACAAGCGATGCGGCGCAGGGGGAAATACAGGTGCAGGAGGACGGCAGTTATGTGATTGGGCTTGCAGAAGAAGGAAAAACAAAGGCGGCCGTCCGTGTAGCAGATGAAAGTGGCGGCGGTGTGCAGACTTATTACATGACAATTAAGAAAACAAAGACGGCAAAGGTGTCATTTGAGACAGTTCCTGGGGAAGCATCTGTATTGGTAAAGGATGCATATAATGAGAGGGTTCTGGAAAATGAAGACGGGACATTCCATCTGCTGCAGGGGGAAACGTACACGTACACTGTAAGCCGGTATGAGTATATAACAGAGCACAGCCAGTTTACAGCACAGGATGGGACAAGGAGCATTACTCTGAAAAAAGCAGCGGAAAATCCGGAGATTAATAAAGAGATATTGGCGCAGTGGGGAAGCTTTGGAAAAAATGCGCAGAAAAATGCCGTCGTTTCCGAAAGAACGCCAACGACAGCCTCGGATGCCGCGCTGTATTGGACAAAGTGTCTGGGAAGCGGTTATGGAGGACAGGCGACCGGAGCACCTCTGATTGTCGATGGATATGTGATTAGCACGGTGGGTTCCACAATATATAAACTGGACAGGTTTACAGGTGAGATAGCAGCGCAGGGAACCATGTGTGGCGCTTCGAATTTCAGCATTGTGCCGCCGACCTATGCGGACGGGATGATTTTTGTCGGTCTTGCAAACGGAACCATTCAGGCATTTAACGCAGAGACATTGGAATCGTTGTGGGTATATCATGATGTGCTGAAAGGTCAGCCGAACAGTCCAATTACATATCACAACGGATATGTGTATACCGGATTCTGGAACAGTGAGGTTAAGGAAGCTAATTTTGTCTGCGTGCCGGTGACAGATGAGGATATTACAAAACCCGATGAAGAAAAGCATGCGGCCTGGACGTATACGCAGAAAGGAGGTTTTTACTGGGCGGGGGCATATGTATGCGATGATTATGTTCTGGTAGGGACAGATGACGGCGAGAGCGGAAATACCTCGCAGACCTCCAGTATTTTGTCTTTAGAACCGCTTACCGGAAAGGTGATTGACAAAATTTCCGGGTTAAATGGGGATATTCGGAGCACGGTATGTCATGATGAGGTGACAGGACGCTATTATGTGACGTCGAAGGCCGGCAGTTTTTATGGATTTGGTGTCGAGGCAGACGGTACATTTACAAAGGAAAAGGATAGTTCGACAGGATATGACATAAAAGAAATTAGGTTAGGCGGAATGAGCACATCCACACCGGTGGTCTATAATGGAAGAGCGTATGTCGGCGTGTCGGGAACTTCCCAGTTTGGAGCGGGCAGCGGACATTGCATTGCGGTGCTTGACCTTGCATCAAATTCGATTGCATATAAGGCGGCGACCAAGGGGTATCCGCAGACCAGTGGACTGCTGTCCACGGCCTATGAAAAAGAAACCGGTTATGTGTATGTGTATTTTCTGGATAATTATACGCCGGGCTGGGTTCGTTATGTGAAAGATAAGCCGGGGGTTACGGATGCGATAGATCCTTATGTGGAAGTGACAGAGAAAGGGACAGCCAAATATGCACCGATTTTGTTTACGCCGTCCGGGGCTCAGGCACAGTATGCGGTTTGTACGCCGATTGCAGATGAATACGGAACGCTGTATTTTAAAAATGATTCCGCGTATCTGATGGCGGTTGGAAGCAGCATTGAGCGGATTGAAGTTGTAAAGCAGCCGGAAAAGCTGCAGTATGCGCCGGGGGAGAAGTTTGACCCTGCGGGCATGCAGGTTGTGGCACATTTGCAAAATGGCATGCAGAGGGATGTGACGAAGGATATTATTATCATCTCCGGGGAAGCGCTGCGCGCCGATCAGACAGAAATCACAATGCTGTATGACAGGGTGTTGTATCATGATACGGACGAGACAGTAAGCGGAGTCAGTGTGCATGCTTCGAATGTAAAGCTGCAGCCGTTGGAGACGTATATTAAGATTAAGGTTTGGGAAGAAGTGAAAGCAAGTGCGGAGCCGTCAAAGAGCGCAGTTCCGGATGAGAGTGCGAAGCCGTCAGAGAGTGAAAAACCGGTCGGGAGTACGAAGCCAGGTGAGAGTGAAAAGCCGGTCGGAAGTACGAAACCGGCAGAAAGCGGGAAGCCGGGTGAGAGCACGAAGCCGGAAGAAAGTGGAAAGCCGGTCGGGAGTACGAAACCAGTCGGGAGTGAAAAGCCGGTCGGCAGCACGAAACCAGATGGGAGCGAAAAGCCTGTTGGCAGTACGAAACCGGCTGGGAGTACAAAGCCGTCAGAGAGTGAAAATGTGAAACCGGGCGAAAACGTGAAACCAAACCAGAGCATAAAGCCGGGTGAGAGTACGAACCCGCTCCAGAGTGTAAAGCCAAGTGAGGCAGTAAAGCCGGTTCCACAGGAAATTCCGGTTGAAAAAAATGAAGACGGCACCATTCAGGTTCAGGGTGAAACTATTTTTATAAAGGCATTGGAAAAAGTGTTGGAGACAGCTGAGAACATACGTTTGGTCATGACGAGTCTGACAAAAGAAAACAGCACGAAAGAGTATGAAAAGGTGCAGGAAGTTTTGAAGGCATATGAGCCGTCTCATATAATGGTTTGTGATATGCAGTTTGTAAATGAAAAGAATGAAGAAATAAAACTTCAGGGAAAAGTATCGATTTCATTTACGATTCAGGAGGAATTTCATCCGGAACGGGTAGCAGTTGTAAGGATTCATCAAGGAATAAGAACTGCGCAGGATGCAGACCCATATACCTTATATCAAACTGTAATTTCAGAGGATAAAAAAACAGCCACGATAGAGACAGATGCAATGGGAACATTTGTACTTATGGAAACCGATAAGAAAATAACGGTACCGGGCGATGTGGACGGTGATGGAAAAATTACATTGAAGGATGCCCAGATGGCATTGAAAGCTGCGCTGAATCTGCTTGTGTTGGAAGGAGACCAGAAAAAAGCGGCAGACGTAAATCAGGATGGGAAGATTGAGTTAAAGGATGCCCAGGTGATTTTGAAAAAAGCGCTGAATTTAATTCCATAATAAGTTTGATAAAAAATCCTGTAAAAAATAATGAAGTTATAGAACACAATTTACAGCAGTGCAATTTTGTGGTGAAAAAATGACAGGTATCCGTACAGCAGCAAATTTTTATGATGCTGTACAGAGATAGGAAAGGAAAGACAATGAAGAAAAACATGCACACAGGGAAACATGCAGGATACAATGCCGGCCTCTGCCTTCTGGCGGGAGTCTTCCTTGTGTGCGCTGTTTTTTTGATTCGAAGCGGAAAAATGGAATATCCCGAGAATCCGTTAAAAGAACAGATTACCGAGGCGAAGGAATTAATGCAAAACAAGCAGGCTTCGTCGGATGGAGATTTGCAGCAGACAGAAAATGAAGAACGGGTACAGAGCGAAGAACCGCACAGCAGCAGTGAGCCGGAGCAGAGCGAAGAACCAAAAAACAGCAATGAGCCAGAGCAAAGTGAAGAACCGAACAACAGCAGCAAGCCAGATAGCAGCAGTGGGCCAGAGATAAGCGAAGAGCCGAAAAACAGCAGCGGGCCAGAGCAAAGCAAAGAACCAAATAACAGTAAGGAACCAGAGCAAAGTGAAGAACCGAACAACAGCAAGGAACCGGAGCGAAGCGAAGAACCGAACAACAGCAGTGCTCCAGAGCGAAGTGAAGAACTGAAAAATAGCAGGGAACCAGATAACAGCAGCAAACCGGGGAACAGCGACGGGCCGGGAAACAAGCCGGGCAATGGGGAAAGCGACGGGCCTTCTACAGATAAAATGTATTTTACAACGAGCATTCGGGATGGTGAGGTTGTTACAGAAAGGGAGTATACCTTTACCATTACCCATAAAGAGAAAGAACTGACGGTGGATGAGGAACAGATTTATGTAAACGGCCTTTTATGGCCGCAGTTCCAGGGCCGCATTTTATTGGAGGACGGTGAAAATACAATACGGGTTGCCGTACGGTATATAGGAAAAGACCAGAGAGTGTTTACAATATTTAAGGATTATACTGTCATATTTAAGCAGGAGCCGGAGGAAAAGCCTTCCAAAAAACCAAAGCCCTCCGATTCCGTGCCTCTTTTCAGCAAAGAGCCGGAAATAAGTGAAAAACCTGCTCGAAGCGAAAAGCCGCTGGAGGAGCTGAAAATTTTCAGCAGCCTGAAAAATCAGACGGTCTATGAGGAAGATTTTACATTTGAAGCTTTTGTACAGGGCGGAAACGGGCATGCGGTGTTAGAGGCGAAGCTCAATGGCGCGCCTGTAGCAGGGAAGGATATGTATCAAATCCGCTTAAAAACAGGAGAAAACAAAATTCGTCTGAGAGCGTTTGAGGAGGTAGACGGACGGCTTATTGAGGTGACGGAGCAGGTGATAGTCACATATGTTCCAGTCGCAACGGGGGAGACGAGGCCGTATATTGTCTATATCAATGTGTCGGACGGGATGACGACAACGGGAGATAAATTTGTGCTGGATCTTCTGCCGAAGGATTATCTGGGCAGCCGCATTTATGCGGAAGGCATACAGGTATGGCTGAACG
>CANOFI010000119.1 GCA_947565255.1 uncultured Lachnospiraceae bacterium | reverse complement strand
CAAAATGTAAATGTGGTCCTGTTGAGTTTCCGGTATTTCCAGCTTCACCAATCGTGTCTGCCTTCCTGCGCGCATTTTTCAATGAGGTCAATTAAAAGACGTCTTCTGATTACATACACACCAACCGAAACCGTATGAGAAGTGGCAAACATCGGTTTTTCCTCAAAATCTGTGATGCGGGAATCCTCATTCATCTTGACTACACCGAAACGGGTCACATCCTCATCCTCCGGCATATCCTTCACAACGACAGTAATATCGGCCTTCTTCTGAATATGATATTCCAGTACGTCGTTGTAATCCATCTTGTATACACCGTCCCCTGCCGTAATGACAACATATGGTTCATGTCCGCTCTTCAGAAAACTTAGATTCTGGTAAATCGAATCCGCCGTTCCAAGATACCAGCTGCTGTTATCAGGCGTAATCATCGGATTAAACACATAAAGACCGCCCTGTTTTCTTCCGAAATTCCACCACTTGGAAGAATTTAAATGCTCATTCAAAGATTTGCCGTTAAACTGTGTCAGCACCGCCACTTTTTGTATCTGTGAATTTGTCATATTGCTCAGTGCAAAATCAATGCTTCTATAACTGCCCGCAACCGGCATTGCGGCAATCGCACGTTTTTTTGTCAGTTCCTTCATGCGGTTGCTGTTGCCGCCCGCTAAAATAATACCAATTGCCCTCATCACGCTTCACCTGCCTTAATAATAGACTCGCCGCTTTCCAGCACACCGCCCGGATAATCCTCAGGCAATGTCTCGCCATAAATGGCTGTATTTTTCCCAATGGTCACGCCTGCCGGGATATATGAATTTTCTCCGACCGTCACAAGACCAAATGCATATACTTTTTCATTCATTTTATTCGGACGTTCTTCCCCTTCACCGATAATGCAGTCCTTATCAATCTTTACATTTTCTGCAAGAATTGCCTTGCTGACCTTGCAGCCGCTGCCGATTACAACGCCCTTCATGATAACGGAATCCCTTACAACGGCGCCTTTCTCTATCACTACGCCGGACCCGATAACCGAATTATGGACCTCACCATACACCGATGTCCCTTCACCGATGATGCTCTTATTAATAACCGCCTCCGAAGAAATGTACTGCGGCGGCAAAATATCGCTCTTTGTATAGATCTTCCAGAATTCCTCGTATAAATTAAATTCCGGAATGATATCGATCATCTCCATATTGGCTTCCCAGTAAGAGCCAAGCGTGCCGACATCCTTCCAGTACCCGTTGTACTCATACGCAAACAGGCGGTTGCCCTGCTCATGGCAATATGGAATAATATGTTTTCCAAAGTCACAGTTGCTCTGGTCAGACATTTTAATCAGAGCTTCCTTCAAAACCTTCCAGCTGAAAATATAAATACCCATCGACGCAAGATTGCTTCTCGGATGCTCCGGCTTTTCCTCAAATTCCGTTATCTTATTGTTCTCATCCGTAATAACAATTCCGAACCGGGACGCCTCCTCCAAAGGCACCGGCATGGCTGCAATTGTGATATCCGCATTGTTTTCCTTGTGAAAATCCAGCATGACCTCATAATCCATCTTATAAATATGGTCACCGGATAAAATGAGCACATACTCCGGATTGTATGTCTCCATATAATCCAGATTCTGATAAATGGCATTGGCAGTTCCCGTATACCATTCACTGTTTTCACTCCGTTCATACGGCGGAAGAACAGTAACGCCTCCGACGTTCCGGTCCAGATCCCATGGGATACCGATTCCAATATGTGCATTCAGCCGAAGCGGCTGGTACTGCGTCAGAACACCCACCGTATCAATCCCTGAATTGATACAATTGCTCAGCGGGAAATCAATGATACGGTACTTGCCGCCGAAAGCGACCGCAGGCTTTGCCACCTTAGACGTCAGCACGCCCAGCCGGCTGCCCTGACCGCCGGCAAGAAGCATGGCTATCATTTCCTTTCTTATCATCTCATCACCTCATTTTATTTATTTCATATTTCTTTCATTTTATTATAACACATATTTTCTAAATAGTACATACGTGTTATGGAAAGATTGTATTTTTTTCCATTTTTCTATTTCATTTTTTATAGAAATGTTATATACTATAACAGTGATTTTTTTAATATAATTGTATACCTTATTTTTTAGCGCCCCATAAGTATTTACCCTGCGGGTTTTTGTGCAGTACACGAATTTTGTTCTGCCTGTAAATATGCAATTTATTTACAAATACACACATGAAACATGATAATAATGGAACTATAAAAGAAGAGGAAGTGCACCTTATGTATGAAGTGAATTTTAACCGGCCGGTCCGCATCCATTTTATTGGTATTGGGGGCATCAGCATGAGCGGCCTTGCTGAAATTTTATTAAAGGAAGGGTTTTGCGTATCAGGCTCGGATATGAAGCGTTCTGCCCTTACAGACCGCCTGGAGCGGCTGGGAGCCACCATTTACGAAGGACAGCGGGGCTCCAATATTACAGATGACATACAGCTGGCAGTCTATACCGCGGCTATTCATGAAGATAATCCGGAATACAGGGAAGTCTGTGAAAAAGGCATTCCAACGCTTTCCAGAGCTGCTCTTTTGGGACAGCTGATGAAAAATTACAAAACCGCTGTCGCCGTATCCGGCACACATGGAAAAACAACTGTAACCTCCATGATTTCCCATATTCTGCTTGAAGCAGACGCCGACCCGACCATTTCCGTCGGAGGCATTTTAAAGGCGATTCACGGCAATATCCGTGTGGGAAACTCCGACACATTTGTAACGGAAGCGTGTGAATACACCAACAGTTTTCTTCAGTTTTTTCCGACAACCGGCATTATTCTAAATATTGAAGAAGACCATCTTGACTTTTTTAAAGACATTCAGGATATCCGCAGTTCGTTTCATAAATTTGCGAAAAAAATCCCTGAAAATGGTCTTCTGATTATTAATGCCGACATTGATAACTATGAAGAAATCACCAAAGATCTGGACTGCCGCGTGGTGACCTATGCACTTCATTCCGACGCAGATTATTCTGCTGCCGACATTACCTTTAATGCACTTACGCAGGGTATGTATACCCTGCGGGAATTTGGAAAAAATAGCACAAAAATCCAGCTTAGAACTACCGGAATGCACAATATCAGCAATTCCCTCGCCGCCATAGCCGCCGCAAGGGAGTTACATATCTCCGACGAAGCGATTCAAAAAGGACTTCTTTTATTTTCCGGCACCGACCGCAGATTTGAATACAAGGGCAAAATCGGGGATGTTACTATTTTGGACGATTATGCGCATCATCCAACCGAAATTAAGGCCACCTTACATACGGCGAAAAACTATCCGCACAACCAAATCTGGTGTGTTTTCCAGCCGCACACGTATACACGGACAAAAGCCATGCTGAAGGAGTTTGCAAAATCGCTGTCCCTGTCCGATAAAGTCATTTTGACCGATATTTATCCGGCAAGAGAAACCGACACATTAGGTATCAGCTCGCTCGATTTACTGGAGGAGTTAAAAAAGCTCGGCGTAGAATGCTACCACTTTTCTTCTTTTGATGAAATTGAAAATTTTGTGCTTCAGCAATGTGTCCACAACGACTTGTTGATAACGATGGGCGCCGGAGATGTCGTAAAAATTGGAGAACACCTTTTAGGAAAATAGTTATCCACATTTTCCACCAGACGTTTTCCACTTTTCCACATTTTTTTGCACAAATTTTTTCCAAAAAAATTATTTTCTATTTTATAAAAATGTGTTACACTATACCCAGTAAACCATGCACTAAGGCAAAGAAAGGGGCAGTCCAGTGGAAGATTTTCGCATAACAGCCGATACACAGCCAGCCGTAACCCTTGTCTCAAACCAGTTTATTGACCACTATCTGGCAGAGGCAGACGGCAATTCCATTAAAGTTTATCTGTATCTTTTGCGCATAGTCAGCGGACAGACAGAACGCATTACCATGGAAGCAATTGCCCAAAGCTGTGCCTTATCCAAAAGAGAGGTTCTCAGTGCATTTTCCTACTGGGAGCAGAAGGGACTGCTCGCCACGCAGACAGACCATGCGGGAGTCCTTACCTCCCTGCGCCTGTCTGAACCGGAAGAAAGACAGACGGCCGCTGCTGCCACCCAGGAATCTGCCATCTCTGCAGAACCTTATCCGGAGTCCGACGATACGATTTTACAAAATCTTTTGTTAATCGCAGAACAGTATTGCCAGCGGCCGCTGACAGCATTGGATGTAAACCGAATTGCATATTTTTATGAAGATTTAAAATTTTCACCGGACTTAATCGAATATTTGTTCGAGCACTGCGCAACCATCGGCAACTGCTCTACGCGGTATGTGGAAACCGTGGCCATATCCTGGGCCGATAAAGGCATCTCTACCGTGGAACAGGCAAAGCTGGAAGGCCAGCAGTTTAAAAGGGAATTTTTTACAATCCTGAAGGCATATGGCATTACGAACCGCACACCGATTGAAAATGAAGTCCGGTATATGAAGCACTGGCTGGACGACTACAAATTTACAACAGAACTTATTTGCGAGGCATGCCGGCGCACGATAGCTGCAATCGGAAGCCCCAAATTCGCCTATACGGATTCCATCCTGAAAAACTGGAAGGAACACGGCGTGCTTGCCAGACGTGACCTTGCGGCGCTGGATGATGCACACCACGCACAGCAGAGCAAAAAGTCCACACCGGACAGGCCTTCCAAAGCTTCGTCTGGCAAATTTCAAAATTTTGAACAACGGACCGGTTATAATTTTGAACAGCTGGAAAAAGAATTAAACCTTACATAATACAAAAACCAGAGTGTGTTTGAATACTGCTCCAGAGCATGTCTGAAAAATACTTCAGGAAAGAAAGGAATGTCCCGATGGCTTTAAAAAATCATCAGTACCAAGCGCTTATGCGTGAATATGACAGGCGCCAGAACTATGATGCACATCTGCTGCAGCAGCGCCAGAATGAGGTCTATGCCAAAATACCCGAATACGCCCATATCGACCGCTCCATTTCTTCTCTTTCCGTCGCACATGTCAGACGCACGTTAGCAGGGGAACCCGCCGAAAATACATCTTTAAAAGAACAACTTTCGGAACTGTCAGAAAAGAAATGCCGTCTTTTGGCAGAACACGGGTTTCCGGCAGATTATTTAGAGATGGTCTATACGTGTCCGGACTGCAAAGACACCGGATATATCGGCAGCCAGAAATGCCACTGCTTTGTACAGGCCTCTATTGATCTTCTGTACTCACAGTCAAACTTAGAAGGTGTTTTGGAGGAAGAGAATTTTAATACGTTCCGTCTGGATTACTACTCCGACGATATATCTGACTCTGTCACCGGACTGACCGCACGGCAGGCAATCACCCGCGCCGTTGAGGAGTCAAAAGATTTTATCCGTAAATTTGCCTATGAATATCAGAACCTGCTTTTTTACGGCAAACCGGGGGTTGGAAAAACCTTTTTAACCCACTGCATAGCCAGAGAAATGCTGGAATCCACATATTCTGTTTTATATTTCACGTCCGTACATTTGTTTGACCGGATAGGGGAGGCTCTGTTTCAAAAAACGGATTCCGATACCAACTCTGTTTTGGAAGATATCTACAATTGTGACCTGCTGATTATTGATGATTTAGGCACGGAAGCCCTGAATACCTACATCGCACCGCAGCTGTTTTCCTGCCTTGACGCAAGAGATGAAAGAAAAATGTCCACCATTATTTCTACCAACCTGAATCTGCAGGAAATTCGTGACAGATATTCCGAGCGGGTTTTTTCAAGACTTTCTTCGCGTTATAAAATCATAAAAATCATCGGCGATGATATACGTCTCATAAAAAAATTAAAACAAAACACATGGAGGTCCTAATCATGCAGCAAAACAAGAAAAAAGATTTAGAAACGCTACCCGTTGGCTCTTTAGGCCTAATTCCCCTGGAGGGCTGCAAAGCTCTCGGACAGGCCGTTGATCATTATCTTGTAAACTGGCGTAACGAAAGAACCCATGAATATAAAGGCAATCTGGCTCTCTTAGGTTATCAGCGCGATACTTATATTATTGATGCGAAAGTTCCGCGTTTCGGCTCCGGGGAAGCAAAAGGCATCATCAATGAATCCGTCCGCGGCGACGATTTATTTTTGATGGTAGATGTAGGAAATTATAGTCTGGAATACTCCCTGTGCGGACACACCAACCACATGTCACCGGACGACCATTATCAGGATTTAAAGCGCGTCATCGCCGCAGTGGGTGGGAAAGCAAAACGTATCAGCGTAATTATGCCCTTTCTGTATGAAAGCCGCCAGCATAAACGCAGCGGCAGGGAGTCCTTAGACTGCGCCCTCGCCCTGCAGGAATTAGTCAAAATGGGGGTGGAAAATATTATTACATTTGATGCGCACGACCCCCGTGTACAAAATGCAATTCCCCTCCATAGCTTTGAAACTGTGCAGCCTGCGTACCAGTTTATCAAAGGCCTGCTCCGCACGGAAAAAAATCTGCAGATTGACAGTGAACATATGATGATTATCAGTCCGGACGAAGGCGGTACAAACCGTGCTGTTTACCTGGCAAATGTACTTGGGCTTGATATTGGTATGTTCTACAAACGGCGCGATTATACAAAAATTGTGCACGGACGCAATCCTATTGTCGCACATGAATTTTTAGGCTCCGCTGTAGAGGGAAAAGATATGATTATTATAGATGATATGATTTCCTCCGGCGACAGTATGTTAGAAGTGGCGAAAGAACTAAAAAAACGAAAAGCAAACAAAATTTTTGTCGCGGCTACATTTGGACTTTTCACGAACGGACTTAAGAAATTTGACGAAGCATATGAAAATGGAATTATCGACCGGATTCTGACAACGAACCTGACCTATCAGACTCCGGAGCTGTTAGAAAAACCATACTATATCAACTGTGATATGAGCAAATACATCGCCCTCATCATCGACACGTTAAACCATGATGATTCCATCAGCGAGCTTCTGAACCCTGTTGAACGCATTCAGAGACAGCTGAAAAAATACAAGAGCGAACAATAAAAAACAGTTGACAAAACCGGAACTGTATGCTATCATTATCACTGTTGCTGGTTCGTGATATGGCAGAATCTTACAAGTTTAGCCCAGTTAGCTCAGTTGGTAGAGCAGAGGACTGAAAATCCTCGTGTCTCTGGT
>CANOFI010000118.1 GCA_947565255.1 uncultured Lachnospiraceae bacterium | reverse complement strand
CGCATATGGGGTTGAATTCCCTGACATTTCAAAATGAGGGCAGACTATTCCGGGGAATCGAGCAGGCCTATGTGTATTTTGTGCATTCTTATTATCTGCGGGCAGAGGAGGAATCCATTGTAAAGGCTGTGACGGATTATGGAACAAAAATTCATGCAGTGGTAGAAAAAGAGAATGTGTTTGCCTGTCAGTTTCATCCGGAAAAGAGCAGTCATACCGGTTTGCAGATGCTGAAAAATTTTGCAGAACTTTGAAAGGAGAATCCCAATGCTGACAAAAAGGATTATTCCCTGTCTGGATGTCCATGATGGAAGGGTTGTAAAAGGCGTTAATTTTGTGAATTTAAGGGATGCGGGGGACCCGGTGGAAATCGCGGCGGCTTATGACAGGGCCGGTGCGGATGAGCTGGTATTTCTGGATATTACCGCGTCGAGCGATGCCCGGAAAACGGTTGTGGATATGGTGAGGGAGGTCGCTAAAAAAGTGTTTATTCCATTTACTGTGGGAGGCGGAATCCGTACGGTAGATGATTTCAGGGCAATATTAAGGGAGGGCGCAGATAAAATTTCTATTAATTCTGCTGCGATTAATCATCCGGAGCTGATTCGGGAAGCGGCAGACAAATTTGGCAGCCAGTGTGTGGTGGTTGCCATTGACGCCAGACGAAGGGAAGATAAAAGCGGATGGAACGTTTACAAAAACGGAGGCAGAATCGATGTCGGACTGGATGCGGTGGAATGGGCCGTGAAGGCGGTGGAGCTTGGAGCAGGAGAAATACTGCTGACAAGTATGGATTGTGACGGGACCAAATCCGGGTACGATATTCCATTGACGAGACAGATTGCAGACCGCGTTTCGGTTCCGGTGATTGCTTCCGGAGGAGCGGGAACAAAAGAACATTTTTACGATGCACTGACGGAGGGCGGGGCAGATGCTGCGCTGGCGGCTTCGCTGTTTCATTATAAGGAGCTTGAGATTCGGGAAGTGAAAGAATATCTGGCCGGAAGGGGCATTCCGGTGCGGATGTAGAGCCGCAGTCTGTATCTGGAGAAGGAACGGACTGTTGATGAAGTATGCCAATGTAAAGAATATGCGCAGGATACGATAAGGATGAAAATGTTTTTATATACGATGAGAAGGAGGAAGCAGGATGCCACCAATTACAAATGACTGGCTGGAGCCGTTACAGGGGGAATTTAAGAAGCCGTATTATAAGAATTTATACACAAAGGTTTTGGAGGAATACCGGACATGTGCGGTGTATCCGCCCGCGGATGATATTTTTAACGCGTTTCATTTTACGCCGCTTAACGAGGTAAAGGTTGTAATTCTCGGACAGGATCCGTATCATGGGACGGGGCAGGCGCATGGATTGTGCTTCTCGGTCAATAAGGATATTGAGATTCCGCCGTCTCTCGTCAATATTTATCAGGAGCTGCATGATGATTTGGGCTGTGCGGTTCCGAATAACGGATATCTGGAAAAATGGGCGAAGCAGGGCGTGCTGCTGCTGAACACGGTACTGACCGTGCGGGCGCATGCCGCCAATTCCCACCGCGGAATCGGCTGGGAGGAATTTACGGATGCTGTCATTGAGATTGTGAGCAGGCAGGACAGGCCGATTGTGTATCTGCTGTGGGGAAAGCCCGCACAGTCAAAGAAGAGAATGCTGCACAATCCGAAGCATCTGGTGCTGGAGGCGCCGCACCCGTCTCCGCTGTCGGCATACAGAGGATTTTTCGGATGTAAGCATTTCAGCCAGGCAAATGCATTTTTGGAGGAGCATGGCGAGACGCCGATTGACTGGCAGATTGAGGATGTGTAAAAAAGGAGAGTGGGACAATGGACAAGATATTAGATATAATAACCGGACAGGTACAGGACGCCTTTGCCGCATGCGGCTATGATACACGGTATGCGCAGGCGGGGCTTTCGAACCGTCCGGATTTGTGTGAATTTCAGTGCAACGGGGCGATGGCGGCGGCGAAGGCTTATAAGAAAGCGCCCATCGCAATTGCGGATGAGGTTGTGGAAAGGCTTCTCGGCAACGATATGTTTGAGACGGTGGAGGCGGTGAAACCAGGCTTTATCAATATAAAGCTGGACAGAACCTATCTTTCCCAGTATGTGATGGGGATGAAACTGGCAGATAAATTCGGTCTGGAGCCAGTGAAGAACCCGAAAAAAATTGTCATTGACTATGGCGGGGCGAATGTGGCGAAGCCGCTCCATGTGGGGCATCTGCGCCCGGCGATTATCGGCGAGAGCCTAAAGCGGATAAACCGTTATCTCGGACATGAGGTTATCGGGGATGTGCATCTGGGCGACTGGGGGCTGCAGATTGGCCTTGTAATCACAGAGCTGAAAAAACGCAGGCCGGACCTGCCATATTTTGATGAAACCTTTCAGGGTGAATACCCGAAAGACGCGCCGTTTACCGTAAGTGAGCTGGAGGAAATTTATCCCGCGGCGAGCGCGCGTTCAAAGGAAGACGAGGAGTATAAAAAAGAAGCCCTTCTGGAGACGGCAAAGCTGCAGCGGGGAGAAAGAGGCTGTCGTGCCATATGGGAGCATATCATGGCGGTGTCCGTGCCGGATTTAAAGAAAAATTATGACAGACTGCATGTGACATTTGACTTGTGGAAAAAGGAGTCGGATGCCCATCCCTATATTCCCGATATGGTGGAAAAAATGAAGCGGGAGGGGTATGCCTATGAGAGTGAAGGCGCTCTGGTGGTGGATGTGAAAGAAGAGAGCGATGCAAAAGAGCTACCGCCCTGCATCATATTGAAGTCGGACGGCTCATCCCTCTATGCAACGACGGATTTGGCGACCATAGTGGAGCGTGAGAAGCTGTTTGCGCCCAATCATATTATTTATGTGACGGACAAGCGTCAGGAAATGTATTTTACGCAGGTATTCCGCACGGCTTACAAGACAAAAATTGCCGGTGAAAATACCGAACTGACGTTCGTTGGACACGGCACAATGAACGGCCGGGACGGCAAACCCTTCAAGACAAGGGACGGCGGTGTAATGCGTCTTTCAAATCTGATTGCGGACGTGGAACAGCAGATGTACAAAAAAATTATAGAAAATAAAAACCAGGCCTCCGAGGAAGATGCAAAGGAAATTGCGAAGGTTGTCGCACTTTCGGCAATCAAATACGGCGATTTGTCGAATCAGGCTTCCAAGGATTATGTGTTTGATATGGAACGGTTTACTTCCTTTGAGGGAAATACAGGTCCTTATATTTTATACACGATTGTGCGGATAAAGTCTATTTTGAAGCGTTATGGACAGGAGACGGGAACGTCTGATTCCGTCCGGATTCTTCCTGCTACCGGCGAAAGCGAAAAGGGACTTCTGCTGCAGCTGACCCAGTTTGCGCCGACGATGGAGACTGCCTGTGAGGAACTGGCGCCCCATAAAATCTGTTCTTATATTTATGAGCTGGCAAACGTATTTAATAAGTTTTATCACGAAACAAAAATTTTATCGGAAGAGGACAAAGACAGGCAGGCGTCCTGGATACAGATTCTTTTGCTTACCAGGGATGTTCTGGAGACCTGTATTGAGGTGCTTGGATTTGAGGCGCCGGACAGAATGTAAGAAAATGCATTTGTATGGGAGGCGGACTGGATGAATCGCGGGATGGTAAAATTTCATTTGTTTTATGCGATAGCGCCGGTACTGGCATATTATGCCATTACGATGCTGGTTGTTTTTGTATGCGGGCGGCTTTCCGTGGATAATGCAACGTTAAACATCATTAATATTTTGATAAATTTATTCCTTCTTTATGTGATGTTTTACCGTCCATACCAGCGGATTCAGCTAAAAGACAGAATGCCGGGGTTGCTGCCGGGAAGGCAGGTGCCGGCAGCGGGTGAGTTTCCGGTATGGACCTATGGACTTGTCTTGCTTGCCGGCATCAGTGCAAGCATTGCATTGAATAACTGGTTTATTCTGTTCAGGCTGCCGGAAAAAATTACCACATATAGGGAAGTGGCACAAAGCATATACAGAGGAAATATTGTCGTATTGTTTTTTCGTGCGGTTATAGGGGCCGCCCTTGTGGAAGAACTGCTTATGCGGGGACTTTTTTACAATGGGCTCAGCCAGGTAACGGGCCGGCTGGCCGGAATGCTGTTTTCCTCTATGGTATTTGGGGTGATTCACGGAAATCTGCTGCAGGGCATATATGCTTTTTTGCTGGGGGTACTGTTCTGTTTCTTATATGATATGTCCGGACGCGATTTAAAGGTGCCCATACTGGCGCATATGTCAGCGAATCTGGCCTCTGTTCTTGCAACGATGATTCCGGCCATTGCCCGACTGCGGGTTTCTTATTTTACAATACAGACCATTGTTTTTACCGCATTGCTTATCGTTTCTCTTTTTGTAATTTACAAATGTCGGACAGGGCATCAGAAACGGAAGCTGCCTTCTGCTGAACAAAGATAAAATCTGAAATTCATGCAGTCTGTATGTTTTCCCAAAACCCGTCGCATGGAATGCGGCTTTCACAATGATCTGTTTTCCCGATGGCGGAAAGGAGCAATATCATGGAAGAGACTATATTTGCAAGGACCGCCCTGCTAATCGGCGGGGATGGAGTGGAAAAGCTGAGACAGTGCCGTGTCGCCGTGTTTGGAATCGGCGGAGTGGGCGGTTCTGCTGCGGAGGCGCTTGTGCGCGCGGGGATTGGCGCCATTGACCTGATTGACCATGATACGGTCAGCATTACGAATATAAACCGCCAGATTATCGCAGATACCGGTTCAATAGGAAAGCGGAAAATAGATGTTATGGAGCAGCGGATGAAATGTATTAATCCGGAAGTCCGCGTAAAAAAACATTTTTGCTTTTATCTGCCGGAAACAAGAGAACAGTTTGCTTTTCAGGAGTATGATTATGTGGTGGATGCGGTGGATACGGTTACGGCAAAAATTGATTTGGCCGTACAGTGCGAAAAGGCGGGGACACCGCTGATTTCGTCGATGGGAACCGGAAATAAATTAGACCCCTGTGCGTTTTTGGTGAGCGATATATATAAAACCTCGGTTTGCCCGCTGGCAAAGGTGATGCGCAGGGAACTAAAGCAGAGGGGCGTAAAAGGGTTAAAGGTTGTATATTCTAAGGAACAGCCGCGAAAGCCCGTCTGCGGTACGGATGCAGCCGGCGCGGCAAGACCGGTTCCGGGAAGCATTTCTTTTGTGCCGCCTGCGGCGGGACTGATTCTTGCCGGAGAAGTCGTGAAAGATTTGCTGCAAGGGAAAGAAAACGGCTGAAACAGGCATAGTGTATAATATATGGAAACAATGCCCATACTACTAAGAAAAAGGAGAGTGGTATGGGTGTTATTTTTAAAGCGAATCGGAATCGTGTTATTGTGTATGCTGTGCATGTTCGGCATTTATTATGGATCGTACCGGTTTTATTTATACAAATACGGTGACGAGGACAGGGAGAAATTTGCAAACCAGCTTTCCAATAAAACCGTGGAGGCAAACCAGGGCGAAAACAACACCATTACCCAGCGGACAAAGCTGACGGTTGAATATTATAACCGGTTGGAGGGAAGCCTGTATGAACAGGAGGAAACCATGCCCGTGGAATATATCGGAATGTCAAGGGAAGAACTGACTGATTATCTGGAGGAATATGCAAAGGAGCCGAGTCTTCAGGACGTGGAGGAAGGGTTTGAGAAATATCAGATTTTATCATTTTCACCATCGCAGGTCGTACTTCGCAAAATCAGCACGCCTGCCGGAACCCGGTATAATTATTATTTAACGGAAGAGAATGGATGTGTCACGGTTTATTATATTGATAAGCGCACGGTCTTTGAGTATACAAATATTATTGTGGATATGCTTCCGGAGGATATACAGGAGCAGGTGAGAAATGGGAAGTATGTCAGGGATGAGGATGCGTTGTATGATTTTTTGGAAACGTATACGAGTTAGGCGCTGAAGTGCAAAAAATGGTAGAAATAGACAGCAGGTTGTGTTATACTAAATGCATAATCGTGTGTGTAGCTTTAGAATTCATCTGGCTGCTGGGTGCAGGAGAGTCGGACGGTGATAGAGCCGTATGGGCGTTTATACAGAAAATGCCGTGTATGGCGGCAGAGAAAGGAAAAGGATGATTATGATGAAAAACTGTAAATTTGTGCTTCTGAGTCAAACACCTGTTCTGCATAAAGTAAAAAAGACGTTCAGAACGGCAATAACCATAGTGGCTGCAGCGGCTGTTATCTGCACTGGTTTCCCCCTGCCGGATATTGGACAGGCGCAGGAAGTGAAGGCGGAAGGGACAGATAGAGATTTTCTTATTGAGGATGGAGTGCTGAAAGAATATAAGGGAAGCGGCGGGGATGTAGTAATTCCCAATGGTGTAACGAGCATCGGGAATGGTGTATTTTTTTGCTGCAACGGCTTGACGAGTATAACGATACCATCGGGCGTAACGAGCATCGGGAATAGTGCATTTTCTGGTTGTAGCGGTTTGGAAAGAATAGTTGTGGATAGTGAGAATACAGTGTATGACAGCCGTGGAAACTGCAATGCCATCATAAAAACAGAGAGTAATACATTAATTGCAGGCTGTAAGAATACAAAAATACCGACAGATGTAACGAGCATTGGGCCTGTTGCATTTTCTGGCTGTAGCGGCTTGATGGGTATAGAGATACCATCTGGCGTAACAAGCATAGGAGATGGTGCATTTTCTGGCTGTAGTGGCTTGGCGAGTATAGAGATACCGTCTGGCGTAACGAGCATCGGGGCTAGGGCATTTTTGTACTGTAGCGGCTTGGAAAGAATAATTGTGAATAGTGAAAATACAGTGTACGACAGCCGTGGGAACTGCAATGCCATCATAGAAACAAGGAGTAATACATTGATTGCAGGCTGTAAGAATACAAAAATAACGACAGATGTAACGGATATAGGGTCTAATGCATTTTATGGCTGCAGCGGCTTGATGGGTATAGAGATACCGTCTGGCGTAACGAGTATCGGGGATAGGGCATTTGGAGATTGCAGCGGCTTGGAAAAAATAGTTGTGGACAGTGGGAATACAGTGTATGACAGCCGTGGGAACTGTAATGCCATCATAGAAGCAGAAAGTAATACATTAATTGCAGGCTGTAAGGATACAAAAATACCGACAGATGTAACGAGCATTGGGGATTATGCATTTTATGGCTGCAGTGGCTTGACGAGTATAGAGATATCGTCTGGCATAACGGGTATCGGGAATTATGTATTTTCTGGCTGCGTCCTAATTCAATGTTTTCCC
>CANOFI010000117.1 GCA_947565255.1 uncultured Lachnospiraceae bacterium | reverse complement strand
TGCATCTACATCATCAAATGAAACATTATATCTTCCATCTAAAAGAGCCCTTGCCAGCGAAATTCTCTGCTTCTGTCCACCGGATAATCCCATACCGCGCTCACCGATAATCGTATCATATCCGTCCGGCGTCTGCCGGATAAACTCATCTGCATTGGCAATCCGGGCAACCCTCACCACATCCTCAAAGGAACAGTCCGTATTTCCATATGCAATATTTCCTTCAATTGTGTCAGAAAAAAGAAAGATATCTTGCATGGCCATTCCGATGTTGTCGCGCAGATGGTATAAATCAAGTTCCCGCACATCTACGCCGTCCACCAGCACCTGACCATCCGTCACATCAAAAAACCGACAGATTAAATTTACAATTGTGGACTTCCCGGCGCCGGTCGCTCCGATAATTCCGATTGTCTGTCCCTTTTCAGCCACAAAACTGATGTTTTGGATAATGTCCTCGTCCTCAGCCTGATAAGAAACATTCCGAAACTCGACCTTACCCTCCAGCTTTTTCTTAATCACGGGATGTTTTGGAACGCTGACCGACGGTTTCTGAATGATGGTCGCATAAATCCGTTCCACGGAAGCAGTCAGGCGTCTTACATCATTAACAAGCCAGCCCGCCAGCCGCAGAGGATTATTCAGCATATAGAGGTAGCCGTTCACGCGGACAAGCTCGCCTACATTCATTTCCTTCCGAATGACCATGATGCCGCCCACCAGCATCAGCACTACCATGAGAATATTGGATAAAAATTCAAAAACCGGGATAAAAATGCTCGACAGCCTGGCAGCATCCAGCTCCGCGTTCATATACCCGGCATTTTCTCTGTCAAATTTTTCCTTTTCATACTCTTCCTTTGCAAATGCACGCACCACGCGGTTCCCGCTGATATTTTCCTGCGCAAAGCTGTTTAAGCTGGAAAAACGCTCTCTGGCACGCTGAAATACCGGGTGTACCTTTTTAAACTGCACCGCCGCTGCAGTGGCAGAAAACGGAAGCACAAGAAGCATTCCGCACGCCAGCTTTACATTGACAGTGAAAATCATTGTTAATGCCAAAACAAAAAGAAGCACATTTTCGTATGTTACATATAACGAATGCGCCAGAAAATGACGCACCGCATCCATATCCCCGGTCTGGCGCGACATCAGGTCACCCGTACGGTTTTTATTATAAAATGCAAAATCCTGCTGCAGCAGGCAGCGGTACACGTAATCGCGCATATCGTACAGGACATTTTGCGAGGTACTTTCATAAATCATTAAAAAAGCAGCCCGAAACAGGCCGCGGAGCACCGTTGCGCCAATAAGCAGCGCAACCAGCCACCACATTTTTTCATATTGTTTGTCTGTAATCACCGCATTTACAATTTCACCGGAAATATAGGGAGTAACCAAAGCAAGAACGGAGACTGCTGTTGTCAGCAGCAGTCCCCCTGCAAGTCTCCACCGGTATTTTTTTACAAATGAATAAAACCATTTAAACGGCCCCATAACCTGTTCCTCTTTCCAAATCTTCCTAAGCTGCCCAATAACAACGATTCCAAAATCTCTGCTACTTGTTCACTTCCGACTTATCATAATCGTCTTTGTCATACGTTTTGTCTTGCAGCACTTTATCCAGCTCTTCTATGCTATTGGTATATGCAATTACCTGCACACCATCCTCATCCACTTCCAGTTCCCCCTCTGCCGTAAGCATTGCATTTGGAAAATTCACGGCATAATAGACAGTGACACCGGCCGCATTTACAGAATCCGAAACCTGCTGCTCCATAATCAGAGTTACATGACTATACTGGTAATATCCATCATCCAAATCCTTTACTTTGTAAACTTCAACTTTTTTGACATTGCATTCGGTCCCCTTATTCACAGTAGCCAAATCAAAATCCCAGTTGTATTTCTGTCCGGTTACTACTTCCATCATAGACGTATACGAATATTCTTCACCAAACACATCCTCTTCTATCACTTCTTTTGCATCTTCCGTCATTGCTTTTAACATCTCATCTGATACCTGGTCTGCTGTCTCTATGTATGCATCCACCTCCGACGCCTTCACCTCAATTTCTTTTGAGTTCTCTTTCGGTATATAACCATATTGCTCCGCATCATATTCGGAATAATCCACTGTAATGGTTACTTTATCTCCTACTTTTGCATAAGCAGCATCCTTCGGATATTCCACATCATAATAACAGTTCTGAAGGAACTCATTATCCGATTCACACTCTACATCCACTGAAATATATGGAGAAGCTCCGTCATAAGTAATCTCTAAATCCTGAAATGCATCAATTTTTTTCATGTCCTTGAGGCCCTTTACGTCTACCTCAGCCTCATCAGAAATAAACTTTATTCCGCAGCGCTCTGCTTTCCGCTCGCTCCAGTCAATATCAATCTTGACCTTATCACCATTGGAAAGCTCACTGACTTTCTTTACTTCCAGCTCAATGGAATCCATCAGCTTCTCACGCTCTTTGTTCGTCAAATCATCATTTGCCTCGCGGATTGCATCCTCCAATTTGTCCCGGTCTACCGTATAATTGGAAACATAACCCTTTCCGTCCGCACCGCTGAACGTTACGTCCAGATACTTAGACAAATCAATTTCTGCCGTTCCACATCCTGCAAGTACTCCCACCGCACCTGCAAGCACTCCTGCTAATAATAATCTCTTCTTCATAAATACATTCCTCTCTTTTCCTATAGTTTAAATAGTATATTACGGTTAATGCCCCTTGCATTCTCATAAATAGAATCTTTTTTCATCTGCAGATACACCTTCAGCATCTCAATCTCCTCAGGGCAAAATCCATCGTTGTGCAAAAATGTACAGGATGGAAGAACCGCTTCCGCAAATGCCGAATCACCGCCCGTTTTCCGTTCAAAGCAAACATGTACCACCTTTTGCCCATTCCTGGAAAAAATACCGGAATATGTCATTGTAATATTCTTTTCCTCCAGAAAATCATTGTTCCCCGTAGTAAAATTCTCCATCCCATTCACCTCTTTTCTGCCGCACTGCTTTCGCGTTATAATTTTTCTTTTTTATAATAGCTTTTTAAAGCCGCTTTCTTATAATGATGCTGTCGAGCGGCGGTATCGTACACGAATCCGAAACCTCCCGTCCGGACAGCAGTTCCATCCCTGCTCCGTCTGTGTCAACCGTCTGCTCATTTTCCGTATAATTCATATAAAACTCATAGGAATACTGAGCGTTCTCACGCTTATGGTATTCCACGCCCTCCGGAAGCTTTTTCACCGCAATCCCCGCTTCTGTCCAGATATGCTTTAATATGGCCTCCATGCCGTCAGATTCTGTTCTTGTGGCCACATAATATGCTTTTCCGGCTCCGGTCTTCTTTACCGTGACGGCCGGCATATCCTTATAAAAATCATCCGTATAATTTGCCAGGACCTCCGCGTCCCTGACCTTAATGATTTCACAGTACTCTTTTGCCGTAAATGTCCCCTTTACTGGACTGTCCGGCAGAAATGCAATGCCATTTCTTTCCTTCGGATATAATGTATCAATCTCCTCCGCATACAGACCAAACAGTTCTGTCAGGCCGTCGCCCGGAAATCCGCCAAGATAACAGAGCGTGTTCTTATCCACATATCCAGTGAAGTAAGTTGCAACTAACTGCCCTCCCCGCTCCACAAACGCCTTGAGCGCATCGGCCACTCCATCCTTTAAGAGATAAAGCATCGGCGCCACAAGCACGTCATAGCCGTCATAGCTCTCCTCGGATGAAATCAGATCCACATCCACGCCATGCTTCATAAACAGATTGAAAATATCCATACATGTTTCCGGATATTTTTTTGTCTTTTTGGCAAGCGCCGCTGCATCCTCAACCGCCCATTTGTTCTCCTGGTCATAGAGAATGGCTGCTTTTGCATTTATCAGGGTCGCCTGAATTTCGGAAAGGCCGGCCAGCACTTTTCCGACCTCCTCCACATCTTTAAACACCCTTGTGTCGTTTCTTCCAAGATGGTCTATCACAGCTCCATGATACTGCTCATAAGAACCCCTGCCTTTTCTCCACTGGAAATACTGCACGGTGTCGCTTCCGCATGCGAGCGTATGAATCGACGTCAGCTTATGTACCTTCGGACGCTTCAATTTGTTAAACTCATGCCAGTTTACCAGACTCGGAACGCTCTCCATCATCATATACGGACGGTCCTTCTTAAACGACCGCATCATCACCTGGTCAAACGCATCCCCCGCTGCTGTCTCATACAGGGACTGCTCCGCCGTATTCCAGCGCGGATAGCTGTCCCAGGAAACCACATCCAGTTCCTTCGCCATCTTGTTGTAATCCAATAAAGGATACAGATGCATAAAATTGGTCGTGACAGGAACATCCGGGGTATTGCTCCTGAACACATTAATTTCTTCCTTCATGAACTCAATGGCATTTGCAGTAGTAAAGCGCTTCCAGTCCAGATTCAGCCCGTGAATGGACCTTTCACCCCGGCTGGTCGGCGGGTCAATCTGCTCAAAGCTGTTAAAACGGTGACTCCAGAAGGTGGTCCACCACGCCTGATTCAGCTCCTCGATATCATTGTGGTATTTCTTTCTGAGAAATGTCTGGAATTTCGTGCGGCATGCATCGCACCAGCATTCACAGCCAATCTCATTGTCTATGTGCCACATCAGAAGTCCCGGGTGATGCCCGAACCGCTGTGCAAGCGCCTCGTCCATCAGACGGACCAGTCTCCGGTAATTCAGCGAGGTAAAGCAATTGTTGTGCCGCTCCCCGTGAAGGTTTCTGACCCCCTTGCTGTCTGTACGCATTGCATCCGGGTATTTCCGGTCCAGCCATGCCGGCCTCGCAGCGGACGGTGTGGCAAGAATGGTGTAAATCCCATTTTTGTACAGATTATCCATAATCTCCTGCAGCCATTCAAAATGATAGTCGCCTTCATCCGGCTCACATACAGACCAGGAAAACACACCCAGTGTTACCGCATTAATTCCGGCCTGTTTCATATAACGGACATCCTCTTCTAATATGTCCGGGCGGTCCAGCCACTGCTCCGGGTTGTAATCACACCCGTGCAGCAGAGCGTCGACCTGCGGAAATAATTTAATACTCATACGTTCATTTTCATCCAGATTAACCTTTTTGGTTTAATCTGGACTACCCTCCTTTCTGAACACCGCTACATCATAAGGGGCAATCTCATACCTGCCGCTTACCTCCTGTCCGGTAATCATTTCTTTCCATGTCTGTGTTCCAAGTTCTATAAAAGCCGCATTCTCTTTGTCATAATTCAGCGCGAATACGGTCTTATATTTATCATTTACACGCTCCGTCAGCTCTACATTGCCGGTCGTCCGGTACGGAGCCGCAATGCCTTTTTCCGTGCAGATTTTCCCAATGATATCTGCAAGAAAAGCATCCTCGGGCTCTGTTCCCACGTAATATGCAGTTCCATCCCCATATGTATGTTTTGTCACAACCGGCTGGTTTACATAAAAATCTTTCCCATAATGCGCAAGCACCTCGGCGCCGCGCGTATGGATAATATCACAGTGATTTGCGCACACATAAGCTTCCTTCGTAAAGCCTTCCGGTGCATCCATGACAATCTTGTTCTTTTCTTCCGGTGGAAGTGCATCCACCTCCTCCACCCATATGCCAAGCAGTTCTTTTAACTTCCCCGGATATTCCCCGAATACGGCGCGGTTATACTCATCCACAATGCCGGACATCGTCGTTGTCAAAAAGGTGCCGCCCTGCTTTACAAACGTCTCTATCCGTTCGGCCAGACCAGTCTTTGTCATGAACAGATAGGGCGCCAGCACAACATCATATTTACAAAAATCGGCGTCCACGCTGATGATATCGAGCGGAATATTTCTTTCAAACAATACTTTATGATATTTTGATATTCTCTTTAGATAATTAAAATTTTTATTCGGAAGGCAGTATGCAGCGGCGTACTCCAGCGCCCACCAGTTGTCCCAGTCAAATACAATGCCCACCTTTGCCGGCCGCTTTCCGCCCAAAAAGGTATCGCCCATTCTGGAAAGCTCTGCGCCAATCCGGGAGACCTCCCGGAACGTCCTTGTATTCTCATGTCCCGCATGCGAAATCACGGCGCCGTGGAACATTTCCTGCCCGGCCACGGACTGGCGGAGCTGGAAATACGAGCAGGTATCGGAGCCGTGCGCAATCGCCTGATAGCTGAGCATGCGAAGCTCTCCCGGTCTTTTCAGCTTGCTGTACGGCTGCCAGTTCTGCTGGTTCGGCGACTGCTCCTGCATCATGTAGGACTCCCCGTTATTTAACCCGCGCATCAGGTCATGCTTGTATGCAATAAAGCTCTTGTCATCGCTCGGCTTCGGATAATTATCCCACGCTGCAATATCCATATGTTTTACCATCTTAAACTGGTCCAAATTCTCAATATGCCCCGAAATATTCGTCTGTATCGTAATATCAGGATTGTATTTTCTTAATATCTGCGCTTCATTTTCAAAGCATGCAATTGTCGAATCGGTCATAAACCGGCGGTAGTCCAGATTGACGCTCGGATTAAACCGGTAATCATCATTCAACTCGGTTGGCAGCATAATCTCGTCAAAGCTGTAAAGCGTACGCCCCCAGAAAGCAGTGTTCCATTTTTCATTCAGGTTGTCCAGTGTGCCGTATTTCTCCTTTAACCAGGTACGGAATTTTGCTTCGCAGGTCGGGCAGTAGCAGAAGGTACCATACTCATTCGCAACATGCCAGAGCGCAAGGGCCGGATGCTTCGCATACCTCTTTGCCATCTGTTCGGCAATTGCAGCCGCTCTCTCCCGGTACTTCGGACTGTTGACGCAGAAGAATACGCGCATGCCGTGCGTGCGTTTTCTGCCCTGTTTATCCACAGGAAGCACCTCCGGGTACTTTTTCGACAGCCAGGCCGGCTGCGCGGTTGTCGGAGTCGCCATGCCGACCTTTATGTTGTTCTTTTCGAACGTATCCATCAGCTTATCCAGCCACCCAAAGTCATAGACGCCCTCCTCCGGCTCCAGCTTTGCCCAGGAAAACACCGGCAGGACGACAAAATTAATTTCCGCTTTGTGAAACAGCCGCATGTCCTCCTCAACCGTTTTTTCATCCCACTGGTCGGGATTATAATCCCCGCCGTGATAAACGATTTTTGCATTTTTTATCATAGAAACCTCCCTGTTCTTTTGTTATTTTTTCAGGCATAAATCCCCATAAAAACCCATTGTCTTTATTATAAATGATTTCTATGTGAAATTCAATAGAGAGGAAACTTTTTTCAAAATAAATTTTCTATTTTTTCCATAAATCATGTTCTGTTTTCCTCTCTGCTGCACGTTTTGCTGCCAATTTCCGATTTC
>CANOFI010000116.1 GCA_947565255.1 uncultured Lachnospiraceae bacterium | reverse complement strand
AAAAAGGAGCGACTTCAAAACGCTTTGGAGCGGAATTTTTGTATAGATTATCCAAACTCGTCACTCCAATAAGACTTTCGCAATTACCTATTTTTCGTGATAACAAAATACATACATTGTATGCCCATTCGGGCGCACTGCATAACAAAACGCTGCGCACTGCAAAATATTACCAAACTTATTTTAGAAAAACAGCACCCGCTTTTACTTCCACAGTCTCAGAAAAACAGCACCGGTTTCCGCCAAAATCAGCCGCTTCATAGATAATAATATACCTGTTTTTCTCTCTTATGGGCTGAACGGAAATATAGACGCTCTCTATCATTCCTGAATCATCGCTGATATGAACACGACTTCTCAATGTTTCCTGTTCTACATTCGGCACATATCTTGAATTGGCAATCAGCTCAATAACCGGCGCATTCAAATCTTCAGCCTCCCTTTGCACGGTCTGCTGCCCCGGCTCCGATACAGATACTGGTACGGACACAGGCGTCGGTGTCGGTGCAGGCGTCGGCACAGGCGTCGGTGTAGGCGCTAACGTCGGTGCAGGCGTCGGTGTGGGCGCTGGCACTGCCGGTTCTTCTGTGCCTCCTAATTCGCCTGCAAAGGGAATCAGAGTATCTGCCTGCGCTGTCTGCTCCGGTACATCCGTTACCCGGATGCTTCTTTTTATTTTGCGGGCTTCCCTCTTACTGTTTTCACACAAATACGTAATCTCGTATGTTCCCGTCCTGTTTATATCTACCTCGCCGAATACCTGTATCCTGGCCGTAATATCCTGTTTGTCTGCATCTGTGGCAGTTACGCCCTCTAACAGGTCGCACTGCCCCGACAGCTGCACTACCTTTTCTTCCACCCCTTTAAACTCAACCGGCACATAGGAGGCTTCCTTTTTCTTCGTTTTATCCGTATCTGTCGGATCCTTCGTCTCATCCGCCTTCAAAGAAGGCGCTTTCGGTCTTCCAAGAGGACCTTCTTTCTCACTGTCCTCATAAATTTCTACTTTTGTGCCCGCCGGGCAATTTTTGGCAATCCATCTGGCGTCTGCAGCCACTAACTGAATTGAGCTGCCTGAAACCGCCTGTCCTAACTGGTTAAACTGCTCCACATCCAAATCTTCCTGATTCTGTGAAAAATACCGGACAGACTGAAATGCAACATCATCCACAATTCTCGTCGGATACTGACAGAATGTGCCATCTGCATTCATCTGCCAGCGGCAGCTGTCACCTATCTGAAACGTTCCGAGCGGAGTCTGCTTTCCTCCCGAAGAGCAGATCATTGCACGTACCGGGATTACATATTTTCCCGTATCGTCTGCACCATATACCGTAATACAATTTTTTGAACGATTTACCCTGACTTCATATGGATATTCCAGTTCTGACGGATCGTACCCCTTTTCTATAATCGGCGAATACTTCTCTTCTTTTGTTTCTTCTTTTGTCTCTTTTTGCTGCCCGGATGCAGATTTTGTCTCTTTCTTTTCCCCTTCTGCCTCCCGGCATCCGAAACACGCCAGCATGGCAGCACATGCTAAAATAACAATCCGCTTTCTCATAGTCTGCCTCCTTCGTAATCTGTTCTTTCAGATATCGTTTTCTACGGAAAGTCTATGCAGCCAATCCAACCTGCATGGCTTTTACACCCTTACCCTATAGTATACAATAAATAAATCAAACAGTCAATTTTTAACAGCAGTAGAATGCAAATTTTTTTTAGCAGTTTTTTCCTTTTTATTTTTTTAGCTGCATCCTGCCAAAAGCCTGTTTCATTTCTAAAAACTCTTTCATATCCAGCATAAACACATATAACACCGCACGGCTTTCAAATTCCTCCCGTTTTACCGGCAGTTCCTCCTTCTGCATATCCGAAAAAAGGCTGTCAAGCTGCGCCAGTAGTTCATTTCCCTGATTTTTTTCTTCATATTCCGCTGCTATTTTTTCCAGAAACCCGGCTATCATCCCGGCCTGCACGGGTGTCACTTCCATCTGCTGTATTTTCCGGTGCATCTCATATAAAATTTCGGTCTGTTTCTTGCGCATCTCCAAATATTCTACATAAAAAACACTCTGTCTTGCAAATGTATTGTTATGATTTTTCCATGCCACCTCCTGTGCCTGAAAAACAAGCTGTTCCAGACGGTAAAAATGCTCTTCCTCTAAAAAAGAATTCTTTCCTCTCATACACTGCGACATCTGATGCAGAATTCTTTTAATCTCTTCATCCATGAGCTTCATCCGAATCCGCATGGTTTTTATATCCTGCCGCAAATGCAGATTCATCAAAATGCCGACCGTAGTCCCCGTGAGCAAAAGAAGCGCCTCATTTGCAATCATCTCCCACGACATCGTTTTTTCCATCAGAAAATGTGTCGCAAGAACCGTATTGATCGACATCGCAGCTTCCCAGCCAAGGCTGATGCAAAAGAAAATGTATACAAACAAAAAAACGCCGAATCCAAAGGTTGTATATCCGAAGCTGGAAAAACTTATTTTCGCCACGACTGTGGCAACTGCAAAGGCAATCAGACGGCGGCGGGCAGTCTGCACCGTCTCGACCTTTGTATTTTGAATGCTCAGCACAGTAATCACCCCTGCCGTGACACTGTACAAAAGCCCCAGCTCATAAGCAATAATAACGGACAGAATACAGCCGAAGGAGAGCTTTGCAGCCATAAACCCATAATACCGCCATTCCTGCAGTCTTTTTTTTCCCTGTTCCATAACTCCTCCCCGACAGTGCATAAGCGTTCCATCACATGCAGCATTCTGTTGGTATCCCTCTTTTTGCGCCGCATGCCTGATTTATTTACCTTTTCTGTCATTAGAATATACAAAATGGGAAAAAATATCCATGCCGCCCCTTTGACACACAAAACAAAAATGTGGTATAGTTGAAAAAAGTTTTCATGAAAGAAGGAATTTGATGAATACAATCGACCTGCACGTACACTCCACCTGCTCAGACGGCACCTGTACGCCAAAGGAGCTGGTCTGCCTGGCAGAAAAAGCCGGCCTTTGCTGCATTGCACTGACCGACCATGATACCGTAGAAGGTCTTCCGGACTTTTTCGAAGCGGCAGGACATTCCACCGTAAAAGCCATCGCCGGTGTCGAATTATCCTCCGCAAATAAGGCCGGCCTGAAACAGGATATCCACATTCTGGGACTTGGCATGGACTATAAAAACAAGCAGTTCCTGGCCCACCTGCAGAAATTTCAGAATGACCGCAGGGAGCGCAACAAAAAAATGTGCGAAAAGCTGCATTCCGCCGGCTACGATATCACATTCAACGCCCTGCAGGCAATGTACCCGGACGCCGTCCTGACCCGGTGCCACATTGCGCGTTACCTGACGGACCGCGGCTATATCAAAAACATCGGGGAGGCCTTCTCCTCCCTAATCGGCAGCGACTGTCCCTACTACGTGCCCCGGTTCAAAATCACGCCCGCACAGGCCGTCTCCCTCATCAAACAGGCGCACGGAACGGCTGTGCTCGCCCACCCGCTTCTGTACGGATTGAATCACGAGGAATTGTGCGAATTGATTGAACAATTAAAACAATTCGGTCTGGACGGCATAGAAGCCATCTACTCCTGTAACGAAGGAGAGAACGAATCGTACGTCCGTTCTCTCGCAAAAAAATATAATCTGGCACTCTCGGGCGGTTCTGATTTCCACGGCAGCAACAAACCCGATATACAAATCGGAACCGGCAGGGGAAATCTCGCAGTTCCCGCCTCCCTGCTTGCCCCTCTCGGCCTTTAAAAAACACGGATAAAATCCGTGTTTTTTTAAGTCTCAGGCATTTTACTAAAGTCTCCGGTAGATGTGCACGGATTTGCCGGGGAAACCTACTGCCCTGCAGCGCAAATCCGGCACAGGAAACGCTTTAATCAGCGTTTCCCTATATTTCAGCGCTCCCCTGATTCTCTTTTCGAATAGCAATTGACAGTTCTTCCAGCTGCGTCTCTTCCACCGTATCCGGCGCATTTGTCATCAGACAGGAGGCATCCTTTACCTTCGGAAATGCAATCACCTCACGAATGCTGTCCTCCTGCGCCATCAGCATTACAAGGCGGTCCAGCCCGTATGCCAGCCCCGCATGCGGCGGCACCCCGTACCTGAATGCGTCCAGAAGAAAGCCGAACTGCTCATAGGCCGCTTCCTTTGAAAATCCAAGAACTTCAAACATTTTCTCCTGTACTTCATTTTGGAAAATACGCACACTGCCGCCGCCGAGCTCGGTTCCGTTCAATACGATATCGTAAGCCTTTGCGCGCACAGCTCCCGGGTCGGAATCCAGCTTGTCCAAATCCTCCTCCATCGGCATTGTAAACGGATGGTGCATCGCCACAAACCGGTTCTGCTCCTCGGACCACTCCAGCAGCGGAAATTCCGTAATCCATAAAAATTTAAACTCATCTTTTTGAAGCAATCCGAGATTTCTCGCAATTTCCAGACGCAGGTTTCCAAGCACATCCCAGACAATCTTATTTTTATCGGCCGCAAAAAACAGCAGATCTCCCGGCTGTCCGTCCATGGCGGACACAATTGCGTCCAGTTCCTCCTCCGTCATAAATTTCGCAAAGGAGGACTTATAGCTTCCATCCTCCTGAATACCAAGATAGGCCAGTCCTTTTGCCCCAAACTCCTTTGCATAATTTACAAGCGCGTCAATTTTTTTGCGCGGCATGGAGGCCTGTCCCTTTGCATTGATTCCGCGGACGCTTCCTCCCTGTTCCAGCGCCCCTGTAAACACACCAAATCCGCAGCTTTTCACAAGCTTCGAAATATCCTTAAGCTCCATTCCAAAACGGATGTCCGGCTTATCGGAGCCAAACCGGTCCATCGCCTCCCGCCACGTCATTCTCGGAATGGGCAGCGGCACCTCCACACCGATAATTTCACGGAATATTTTTGCAAGCAGGCGCTCATTCACATCAATGACGTCATCCACGTCCACAAAAGACAATTCCATATCAATCTGTGTAAATTCCGGCTGCCTGTCTGCCCGCAAATCCTCGTCCCTGAAGCATTTTGCAATCTGGAAATAGCGGTCATAGCCTGCACACATCAAAAGCTGCTTAAACAGCTGCGGTGACTGCGGAAGCGCATAAAATTTCCCCGGATGGACGCGGCTCGGCACAAGGTAATCCCGCGCTCCCTCCGGTGTGCTTTTATTCAGAATCGGAGTCTCAATCTCCAAAAATCCTTCCTCTGCTAAAAACATACGGACCATCGTCGCAACCCTGCTTCTCATCATCAGATTGCGCTGCAGGTCGGGCCTTCTAAGATCCAGATACCGGTACTTCAGGCGAAGCTCGTCCTTCGTCTGGCTGTTTTCCTCAATCGGAAACGGCGGTGTCTGCGCCTCAGATAAAATACGAAGCTGCGTTGCCCGAAGCTCAATATCCCCGGTCGGCAGATTTTCATTGACTGCACCCTCGCGCATTGTCACCTTGCCAACCACCGCCACAACAAATTCACTCCGAAGCCTTCCGGCCTTTTCAAAGCCTTCCGCCCCGATGTCATCTGTATCAAATACAATCTGCAGAATTCCGGAACGGTCTCTCAAATCCACAAAAATCAAGCTTCCGAGATTTCTTCTTTTCTGCACCCAGCCCATCACAGTCACGGTCTGTCCGGTCATCTGACCGGATACCTCCGTGCATCTATGGGAACGTTTTAGTCCTGTCATTGTCTCTGCCATACTCTACCTCCATTAATTTTGAATATCATCCAGCATTTCAAAAAATTCATCGACATCCACTTCATGAATGACCCTCTGAAACGCCAAAAATACACGCATATCAAAATTTTTTACTTCATCTATCATAATTGCCACGGCCGTATCCACATCAAACGCCTCGCGGTAAATACGATCGCCCACCAGCGCCGCAAACACATCGCACACGCGCAGAATCCTCGCACCCATCGGTATATCGGTTCCCTGCAGTCCCTCCGGATACCCGGTTCCGTCATAATTTTCGTGGTGATACAGCACCGTGTCCAATATAATATCGGAATAATCCTGCGATTTTAAAATATCATAGCTGAATTTGGAATGCATCCGCACATACTGCACCTCATCCTTGTTCAGACGGGCGCCTCCCATCATATTTGAGACCGTGCCGTTCTTACTCTGATGCGCCTCCAGAAAACTATCCAGCAGTATTTTTCCGATGTCATGCATCATGCCTGACACGGCAAGCTCATGACAAAGCGATTCGGAAAATTCCATTTCTTCCCCTACCAGATAGGCCAGTCTGCTGACAATCATACTGTGTTCCAGTATTTTCATCATATCCTTTTCCAGAAACCCCCGTTCAAATTCCATCATCTCTCTGTTTCTCATCTTACGTCCATCCTCGCCTTCATCAAAGCTGTCCTCTTGCGTTCTGTCATTTCTTCAAACCGCTCCATATACGCGCGTACTTCTTTTACATTTTCCACGCGTTCTATACGGTTCTGCTTTGGAATCACAATTTTTGTGGCGCCTCCTGCACCGACTGCCGCAATCGTCTGCATTTCTTCCATAATCAGAATATTGTAAATACCGATTTTGTCCGGCTTTGCATAGCCGACATTTTCAAAATTGCCTGCCATGTTTTTCTGCCGGTATAAATAATACGGTATCAGTCCCATTTCTTCTGCATATCCGGCCGTCATATCCATTATTTCCTGTGTGTTGACACTCTGATACTGCCTATATTCCTCCTTCTGCATGCGGAGTCTGGCCGCACGCTTGATGGCAAGGGAATGAATGGTCAGGTTATCCGGCGCTAAACCTTTTATCTGCTCCATTGTACTGTGTACATCCTCCATCGTCTCGCCCGGAAGCCCTATGATTAAATCCATATTGATATCTTCAAAGCCGAGCGCCCTCGCCAGTCTGTAAGCCTCTATGGTCTGTTCCACCGTATGCCGGCGTCCAATCGTATCCAGTGTCTTTTGCTGCATCGTCTGCGGATTAATGGAAATTCTCGTCACCTGGTGCTCCCTCAGAACCTGCAGCTTTTCCGCTGTGATGCTGTCGGGTCTGCCGGCCTCCACTGTCAGTTCCCTCAAAGGCTGTCCTTTTGATATTTCGAGCAGTTTATCCAGCAGCCTCTTCAGCTGGTGCGGTTTTAATGTCGTCGGCGTACCGCCTCCCACATAAATAGTGCACAATTGTTTATCGCTGAACAATTGTGCCGTAATGTCAATTTCCCTGCAGAGCAGCTCCACATACGCATCCACCTCCTTTTCCCATATATGGAGGGGATAAGATGTAAAGGAACAGTAAGCACAGGTACTTGGACAGAACGGTATTCCAACATACAGGCTGTACCCTTCTTTATATGGAATGTTCTTCAGCACTCAATACAATCCCTTTGTACCCTTTTTCATGGCTTGCGCTCCAT
>CANOFI010000115.1 GCA_947565255.1 uncultured Lachnospiraceae bacterium | reverse complement strand
GTTTGTTCAGCAAGTCTTGAATGTCCCCGTGCACAAATTGTTCGTGTTCCGGGTCATACTCTGTCTCTACAAAAGTAAATCCGTTAATACGGGAAATAATCTGTGCTGCGTCTTTTCCTAAACCATTCAGGATTACGCGAAGCGGTTTTTTACGAACCTTATTTGCCTTCTCCGCAATACCAATTGCACCCTCTGCCGCTGCAAAAGACTCATGTCCTGCGAGAAAGCAGAAGCATTCTGTCTCCTCCTCCAACAGCATCTTGCCCAGGTTACCATGTCCTAAGCCAACCTTACGTGTATCTGCAACAGAACCCGGAATACAGAATGCCTGAAGACCCTCACCGATTGCTGCAGCCGCGTCAGCAGCTCTCTTGCAGCCCTTCTTAATGGCAATGGCTGCGCCTACCGTATAAGCCCAGCAGGCATTTTCAAAACAAATCGGCTGGATGCCCTTAATCTGGTCATACACATTCAGGCCCGCATCCTTTGTAATCTTTTCCGCCTCTTCAATGGAAGCGATGCCATAGCTCTTCAATACTTCGTTGATTTTATCAATTCTTCTTTCATATGATTCAAATAAAGCCATTTCAAATATCCTCCTAATCATTTTATATGCAGTTCTATGCTATGTAATATTCCTGCAAAGGGACTACTCCTGTCTGGGGTCAATAATCTTAACCGCATCATCCACACGGCCGTACTGGCCTTTTGCTTTTTCCCACGCCGTGTTCGGGTCATCCCCCTTCTTGATGAAATCAGTCATCTTGCCAAGACTTACAAACTGATACCCGATAATCTGGTCATCTGCATCCAGAGCAATTCCTGTCACATAGCCTTCTGCCATTTCAAGATAACGAGGACCTTTCTTTAAAGTGCCGTACATCGTTCCAACCTGTGAACGAAGCCCTTTGCCCAAATCTTCCAGACCTGCGCCAACCGGAAGTCCGTCTTCTGAAAATGCGCTCTGCGTCCTTCCATAGACAATCTGCAGAAACAGCTCTCTCATTGCGGTATTAATTGCATCACACACAAGATCTGTGTTCAATGCCTCCAGCAATGTTCTTCCCGGAAGAATCTCAGAAGCCATAGCCGCAGAATGCGTCATGCCGGAACAACCAATCGTCTCAACTAATGCCTCCTGGATAATCCCCTCTTTTACATTCAGCGTCAGCTTGCAGGCGCCCTGCTGCGGAGCACACCAGCCCACACCGTGTGTTAAACCGGAAATATCTGTAATTTCTTTTGACTTTGTCCACTGGCCTTCCTGTGGAATCGGAGCACATCCATGAGCTACACCCTGCGCTACCGGACACATTTCTTCTACTTCGCTTGAATAAATCATTAAAATACTCCTTTCAACTATAAAAATTCTATATGCTGCACAGGCATCACAATACCAGACAACATTCTACATCTATTTTCTCATAAAATGTGTAATTAGTCTAGCACTTTTTCCCAAATTTCAAAATTTTGTGCAACGATTCATCCCCCGGCCAGTCACTTTACCGACTGGCCAGGGAAAACGTTTAAAGTGGGAAAAATTTCTGACGCATGCTGAATTGTAATAATTTTACTTTCAATCAGTTACCCGGTTACCTGCGCTGCAATTCCACACTCGCATCCATATCTATCTCTTCTCCGCTTACATTGTGCATCGTCACATTTTCAAATACAATCCCCTTTGCGTAACGCATAAAAAATCCGGCTCCGGACATCGGCTCTAGCATTTTCATCATGGCAGCCACCTGGGGCTCTCTGCTGCCATCCATCGTAATATTACAATTTGATATCGTGACATTTTCCACACTCCGCTCCGGCAGTCCGCAGAACACCCCCGCGCAGGAGGTCGCATTTATAACTGTAACATTATTAATGTTAATATCCCGTATTGAAGGCGTTCCCTCATCAACGGGCGCCGGATTCCGGTCGCTCACCCACGGCTCCTTTCCGAGCTTTCCGCAAAAATAATACATGTTAAATACAAACGGACACATCACCCTGTCCATAACGATATTGGAAAATATCAGCTTTTCCATAAAGCCGCCTCTTCTGCGTCTTGTTTTTAAGCGGATGCCCCGGTCGGTATCCTGAAATACACAGTTGGATACCACCACATTTCTTACACCGCCGCTCGCCTCGCTTCCTATCACTACTCCGCCGTGGCCATGCACCATCACGCAGTTTGTTATCGTAATATTCTCGCACGGTTTTTTCACAAGAGAATCCTCCACGCCCGCCTTAATGGCAATGCAGTCATCTCCCACGTCAATGACACAGTCTGAAATTCTTACATTACGGCAGGAATCCGGATTTATTCCATCCGTATTCGGAGAATCCGCCGGATTCTGAATCGTGACACCGCTTATGACAACGTCGCTGCTGAACAATGGATGCACCGTCCATGCCGGGGAATTGGTAAGCGTTACATTATGAATTTTAATCTTTTCACAATCCTCAAAATAAACAAGACACGGTCTGGCCTCCTCAAGCGTTTTATCCCAAATCCGCTCCCACCAGGCTCTTCCATTTCCATTGATGACGCCATGTCCCTCAATCGAGACATTATGGGCATGCTTCATATAAATACACGGCTTGTACATACTTCTTGTAATCCCCTCAAAATTGCCGGTAAGCAATTCATACTCCGCAATGTTATCCAGAAAACTTAACTCCGCACCCGCTTCCAAATATAATGTCATATTGCTTTTCAGCTCAATCGAGCGCGTTTTGTATATACCTGCGGGCACAAACAGTGTACCGCCCCCTTTTTTTTCCGCATCCTCTACTGCCTGTGCAAACGCCTGCGTCCAGTCCTCTCCTTCCTTTGAAAACTGTTCGTACTCCTTTATATTCGTCATCATCTTCTGCATTCTTCTCCTTTTCCAGAACATATGTTCTTATTTTCATTAAGGGAAAGGACTGCCGCAAACAGTGCTTTTGCAACAGTCCCTTATTCTTTCTCTTTTGGACAGACCCTGATTATCCTTCAACTGAAGCAGTCTTTTCAGCAGGCTGTCCTTTTTTTCCTTTTCCACCCTTCCTCATCAAATACCATACTGCGCTTGTCAGGCATACGGAGGAATAACATCCCGCAATGATTCCGACCATAAGAGGCGCGGCGAATTCCTTCACCGATTCCACGCCTAAAATCCAGAGCACCAGTACCATAACAAAGGTTGTAAAGGAAGTGTAAATACTTCTTGTCAGCGTCTGGGTAATACTCTTATTGACAATCTCATCCAGATTTTTCCTTGTCCTGTACCCGCCCAGATTCTCACGGATTCTGTCGAAGATAACGATTGTTGCGTTAATCGAATATCCCACGATGGTAAGCATACATGCAATAAAGGTATTTCCGACGGAAATTCTTGCTACCGCATAGCACGTTAAAACAACAAGTACGTCATGAATCAGCGCAATAACCGCACCGGATGCAAAACGGATGTCTGCAAAACGCACTGCGATATAAATCAGCATCAGAATGATGGCAACTATAACGGCAATCAACGCATCCCGGCGCATTTCCCCGCTGACTGTGGAACCAATGGTCTCTGTATCAATATTATCCTTATCCACACCAAACTCGCTCTCTAATTTCGCGTTTAATTCTGTTCTTTCATCCTTATTCAGTGTTCTTGTTTTTATGATGACACTCTTGCTGCCCTTCACCTTCTGTGCCTGGATGGCATTGTCGCCTGTAATCTCACTGAATATCGGTTTCACTTTATCATCAATTTCCTGGATACTGTAATCCTCGTTGAATGGTACTGTTGTTGTCGTACCGCCCATAAATTCCAAACTGTAATTCAATGCCTGGTTGCCGGAACCCTTCTGTATCACCATCGCTGCCAGTCCAACAACAATTGCAACGGCCGCAATTGCAAAGAAAATGGCTTTTTTGCTAAGGAAATTAATCGTTTTGCGCTCCTGAATGGAACCATAAAACTTTGCATCCTGCAGCCCGATACCATACAGGGCATATAATACAAATCTTGTCACAAACAGCGCCGTAATCATGGATAACACAATACCGATTCCGAGCGTCCATGCAAATCCCTTAATGCTTCCGGAACCGAAAGAGCCAAGCACCACTGCCGCAATCAGCGTCGTTACATTGCCGTCCACAATTGCTGACAACGCTTTTGAAAAACCGGCCTTAATGGACGATTTCACAGATTTTCCTGTGCCGATTTCTTCCTTGATTCTTGTGAAAATAATGACATTGGCATCGACCGCCATACCGATGGATAAAATAATACCCGCAATACCCGGCAGCGTCAGCGTAATATCAAATGCATTCAATACCAGCAGCATAAGCAGCGTATATATAATCAGTCCGATTGCGGATGCCACACCCGGAATACGGAAAATTATCATCATAAAAATCAATACAATCGCAAGACCGATTGCACCGGCAAGCAGGCTGCTTTCCAGCGCCTTTTCCCCTAATTTTGCACCTACTACGTTCGAGCGCAGTTCCTCAAGCTCCAGCTTAATGGCACCGATACGAATCATGGTTGCCAGCTCTTCTGCTGCCTCATAACTCCCCATTCCCGTAATAACCGGTTTTCCGTCATAAATGGCTGTCTGAACCACCGGGTCGCTAATCTGTTTTTCATCATATAATATATAAATCTTTTTTCCAATATTGGCAGCGGTTGCATCGCCAAACTTTTCTGCGCCCTCGCTGGTAAGCGTTAACTGCACAACATAATCCTTGGCACCGGTGTCGCTTGTCTGCGTTGCCGGCTGTGCATTTGTCACATCCTTTCCGGTAATGACCTCTGTTCCGGGCTCCCCGGTCGCACCGGCCGCAAGAAATACCAAATCTCCGGGCTTTCCAAGTTCATTCAGAACCGTCTCTGCATCCTCTGCACCCGGAATTTCTATAGTGATACGCCTGTTTCCCTCCGGATACACCTCCGCCTCTGTGCTGTACACCTCCGCACGCTTCTGCATCTGGTATACCGTATCGTTTAAATCCTCTGCGGACGGATTTTTTTCCTTTGTCTGGTAAGTAATGCTTACCCCGCCCTGAAGATCCAGTCCTCTTGTAATGTTCTTTGCCGCACCTGTTGCCGTGCTGCCCACTCCGACTATCGCAACAAATCCAGTTGCGGCAATTACAAGTACCGTAATCAGGAGTGTGATGATACTCTTTTGCTTCGTCATTGTTTCGTTACATCCTTTCTTATGATTCTTAATGTTTTATCTATGACAGAACTGTTACACAAGCTGCAGATGCCGCAAAATATTGTTATTAATACTACATGACATCGTTGTTGATACTACATATCGCATGTCTCATCCTGCGCAACTCTGCTTTGTGCCACAGCTTCATCTTATTCCTCCATATCCGCAAGCGCCGCCTTTATCATAATGGCACATTCCACGCGTTTTTTCTGCAGCTCGCAGCCGATGTCGTACGCATCTGTAATCGTGCCGTGAAAATTGTATGAATTTGCGGCACAGCCGCCGCTGCAATAAAATTTTGCAAAGCAGTCCCTGCATTTTTCTTTTGCGTATACGTTGCAAAGTTTAAATTCATCCCGAACATCTGTTCTTGTTATACCCTTGTCCACATTTCCCATGAGAAATTTTTCATTTCCCACAAACTGATGGCATGGATAAAAATCGCCCCACGGCGTCACCGCCAGATATTCTGTTCCCGAACCGCAGCCCGACAGACGCTTGGCCACACATGGTCCGCCTTCCAAATCAATCATAAAATGAAAAAAATTGAAATCCTTTCCTTCTTTATGGCGTTTCAAAATTTCCACAGCCAGCTCGTCATACTGCTGCTTCAGCGTATCCAAATCCTCTTCCCGAATCGCATAATCCTCCTCCGGCGGCGCGACCACCGGCTCCACGGAAATCTGCCGAAAGCCCAGATCCGCCAGATGTCTGACATCTTCTGCAAAATCCAGGTTGTAATGCGTATAGGTGCCCCTTACGTAATAATTTGTCTGTTTCCGGCTTTCTGCTGCCTTTTGGAATTTGGGAACAATCAAATCATAGCTTCCCGTTCCTCCGCGAAACGGCCGCATCCGGTCATGAACCTCCCTGCGCCCGTCAATGCTCAGAACGACATTGCCCATCTCTTTATTGACAAATTCCATAATCTCTTCGTTGAGCAGAACCCCGTTCGTCGTCAGTGTAAAGCGGAAATGCTTGTCATGAATCTTTTCCTGCTCTCTTCCGTAAGCCACCAGGTCTTTTACAACCTGCCAGTTCATAAGGGGCTCTCCGCCAAAAAAATCCACCTCCAGATTTCTTCTTTTTCCGGAATTGGCAATCAGAAAATCAAGCGCTTTCTTTCCCACCTCCAATGACATCATTGCCCGCCTTCCATGATATTCGCCCTCTTCGGCAAAGCAGTATCTGCAGGCCAGATTGCAGTCATGGGCAATATGAAGACACAACGCTTTTACAACGGTCTCCCTCTTTTTAAAATCTGTCATATAGTTTTCATACACATCTTCTGTAAATAACTGTCCATCCGCCTTAAGCTTCTCGGTTTCCACGTAAGCATCCAGAATTTCATCTCTGCTATACGAATCAGACAACATGTCCACAATCTGTTCTTTTGTCTTTTCTTTATATAAAGAAATCACGTCATAAGCGATGTCATCAACTACATGCACTGCCCCGCTATTCACATCCAATACTATGCTGTAGCCATTGCTTTTATATTGATGAACCACGAATTATTCTCCTTTCAGACGCCTTCGCACATCCTTCTTTTCAAAAAAATACCGGCACCGGTACATCGTATAATAAGCAGTGGCCGGATACCACTGCTTATAAGTAGAAACATACATTATGTTCTTTATTACCCTGCCAGCTTCCTTTATTTGTTCTCGCAGCTTTGATTTCCAACTGTACAAGATGTCTTGCAGGCAGACTGACAAGATGTCTGGCACTCACCGCATCCGCCTTTTTTCATTGATTTCTTCAAATCTCTTGTATGCAATGTCTTAATATGCTTCACAAAATTGCCCTCCTTTTTATAGTAACTTTTATAAGTATACCATATCCTTTTCTATTTTGAAAGCATTTTTTTATCTTTTTATACATTTTATGCAAAAAAAGCGCTGAAAATCGCTTATACCGCCCCCTTCAGCTTATCATTCCTCCCAGCATACCGGCGCCGGTACACAATACAAACCGGATGAGACACTGCACCATGTCTTTTTCAATTTTTCCGTTCATGCATAAAGATACAAGGAGCAAAATAATCATGTAGGCTGCCCCGATGCCCATTCCCCATAAAAATTTTTTGTTTTTTCCCAGTCTGCCTGCCAAAAATCCCCCCGCAAATGACGCCACAATGTACACAGCTAAAATTGCGATTTCCACGCTTTGTTGTTTCATATTCATCTTAAATACCATAAGCGCAACCAAAAGCAGCAAAATTCCTGTCAACACATAGGCAGCCATCAGTGACTTTATGATAACCGAAACTTTTACAGGCTCCTTTTTCATTGTTTCCCGCATCCGTTCATTCCCCCGTTTTCATTCTTTTCCACATTCTATATGTCCATT
>CANOFI010000114.1 GCA_947565255.1 uncultured Lachnospiraceae bacterium | reverse complement strand
ATATTACTGATACGTATCGTCGAAGCCAAGCTTTTTGTAAATGTATTCATATAAATTACTTTTTCGCTGACATCAATGCTCTGCAGGGCCGGAATCGGTTTTCCCTGCAAACGAAACTCACAGTCATAATCGTCTTCTATGATATAACGGCCCTCTTTTTTTAACGCCCAGCCAAGCAACTCATAACGCCGGCTGATAGGTGTCACAATTCCCGTCGGATAATGATGGGAAGGCGATAAATGTACGATATCCACATCTGATGCCTCCAGCTGCCGGATGTCCATTCCCGCCTCGTCCAGATCAATGTAACGACAGGCTGCATCATTGCTCTCATAGATCTTTCCGATCTTTTTATAGCCGGGATTTTCTAATCCAAACACAGAAGTTCTGCCAAGCAGCTGGATAAGCAGCTCATACAAATATTCTGTCCCCGCGCCGATAATAATCTGCTCCGGTGCTACAGAGATTCCCCGAAAATCCCGAAGATGGCCGGCTATGGCACGGCGCAGAGCCATCAGCCCCCCTGACGGCGGAGGCAGCAGCAGAGCTTCATTTCCTTCATTAAGAACTTCCCTCATCAGTTTTGCCCATACCGAGAAAGGAAAGTTCTCTGCTCTCGTATGATTGCTGAAAAAATCTGCAAAATACGTTTCGCGGACAGGTTCTTTTGGTATGGATTTTTCCTGCGCTGTCACTCTTTTGGGCGCAACAGACAACTCAGCCACAAAATAGCCCTTTTTCGGGACAGAATAAATATACCCTTCCGCCACAAGCTGTGCATATGCATTTTCCACAGTAATCACGCTTATACCCAGCTGTTTTGCAAAGCTTCTTTTGGAAGGCAGCCGTTCCCCCGCAGCCAGAACGCCCTTTAACACATCTTCCTTTATACAATTATATAAATGCTCGTACAGGCTTTTGGAACCTGCATCCGCAAAAGAATATGTCAACATGCCAAGCACCCGAATCTTTGGTTTTTTAATCCCTGACTTTAATATGCGTCTCGCGCAGCTGCATTTCACTGACTTCACCCGGTGCACCGCACATCAGATCCTGTGCATTGCCGTTCATCGGGAACGGAATGACCTCACGGATATTTTCTTCATTCCGAAGAAGCATAATCATCCGGTCAATCCCCGGCGCCATGCCCGCGTGCGGCGGAGCTCCAAACTGAAATGCGTGATACAGGGCCCCGAATTTCTGCTTTAAGTCCTCCTCGGTATAGCCCGCAATCTCAAATGCTTTGACCATAATATCCAGATTATGGTTCCGGACTGCACCGGAGGATAACTCCACACCGTTGCACACAATATCATACTGATATGCCAGAATTTCTTCAGGCTCTTTGGTATTCAGTGCCTCTAAGCCTCCCTGCGGCATGGAAAATGGATTGTGAGTAAAAATAATCTTTTTTGTTTCCTCATCATACTCAAACATCGGGAAATCATTGATAAAACAGAACCGGAATGCATTTTTTTCAATCAAATCCAGCCTCTGCCCAAGCTCTGTCCGAATCTGCCCCGCACAGAGCGACGCCTTTTTTTCCTGGTCTGCGATAAAGAAAATGGTATCGCCCGCCTCAAGACCGGCAAGCCCCCGGATTTCCGCCTTCATCTCCCCGGGAATAAATTTGTCAATCGGTCCCTTGTAAGACAAATCTTCCAGTACCTCCAGATATCCAAGTCCGCCCATGCCGATTGACTGTGCAAATTTTAACAGTTTTTCATGCTGTCCCTTGGAAAGCTTGGCATGCACATTAATGGCGCGCACCGTTTTTTTATGAAACGGCTTAAATGTACATCTCTGGAAGAAATCTGTCACGTCAAGAATACGCAGCGGATTTCTCAAATCCGGTTTGTCAGAACCAAACTCTAACATTGCCTGTTTATAACTAAACACCGGATACGGCGCCTGTGTCACAGCCGCCCCTTCAGGTGCAAATTTCTCAAAAGCCGCGATCAGCACCTCTTCTCCTGCCCGAAATACATCCTCCTGCGTTGCGAAAGCCATCTCAAAATCCAGCTGGTAAAATTCACCCGGAGAACGGTCTGCCCGCGCATCCTCATCCCGGAAACACGGCGCAATCTGAAAATATTTGTCAAATCCGGACACCATTAACAGCTGCTTATACTGCTGCGGCGCCTGCGGCAGGGCGTAAAATTTCCCCTTGAACTTTCTGGATGGTACAATATAGTCTCTTGCGCCCTCCGGGGAGGATGCGCACAAAATCGGAGTCTGGATTTCCAAAAATCCCATCTGCGTCATCTTTTCACGGAGAAATGCAATGACATTGGAGCGGAAAATCATCGTATCCTTCACTTTTTTATTCCTAAGGTCCAGATAACGGTACTTTAACCGCACATCCTCCCTCACTTCCTTTGATGTCATAACCTCAAACGGCAGCTGTGTGTAAACCTTTCCCAGTATATCGACGCTATGTGCCTCCAGCTCAATGGTTCCGGTAGGAATTTTCGGATTGTAGGTTTCCTCATCCCTGTGCTGGATTACCCCCTTCACAGAAATGCAGTCCTCCTTGTTTAACCCGTCGAGCAGGCTTGTATCGCGCATAACTACCTGCATGACACCGAACATATCCCGCAAATCGACAAAGGATACTCCGCCGTGGTCGCGGATATTTTCCACCCAGCCGGCAATGCGCAGCGTACTGCCCTCATCGCCTTCCCCAATCTGGTCCATCGTTCTGTCCCGATATATCTCTGACGTTTTCATCGTGTTCTCCTTTCTGTTGCACTGCCCTTCGGGCACCTGCGATATCCGCTTACTGCATCGGATTTTTATAAATCCGGCGCATCCGGAATTCAAACTTTATATTTCAGCACCGGCTTTGCCGGTCTTCCTGTATTCCTTCTGGAATTGTGTGTATTGTATACTAAATTCAAACATTTTTTACTTTACTACCAGATTGATAATTCTTCCCGGTACATAGATTTCCTTTACAACCGTACCGGACAGCTTATCCTTCACTGCTTCTTTTCCCTTTGCAATTGCGGTTTCTTTATCCACATCCTTCGCAAGCGCCACAACGGCTTTTGTCTTGCCGTTAATCTGTACCGCAATTTCAATCTCATCGTCTGCCATCGCCGCCTCATCGTATGCAGGCCAGCTTCTCTCAAATACCGTGTTCTTCCCGCCTAACTGTTCGTGAAGCTCTTCGCCCATATGCGGGGCAAACGGCGCCAGAAGCGTGACTGCGGCCAAAAGCGTCTCTTTATCGATACCGCCCTCTTTTTTGGCAATTTCCAAAAACTTATTTGTGTACTCCATAAACCCGCTCACAACCGTATTCAGACTGAAATTTTCCAGACGCTGGGTAATATCGTATATCATCTTATTGCGGTACTTTATCATCTCTTTTGTCGGTGCCACCTGTTTATCCTTATTGTCCATGACGAATTTCCAGAACCTTGTCAGGAAACGGTAAATACCTTCCAGTCCCCTGTCATCCCATATGGAATCCAGCTCCGGCGGCCCGATAAACAATTCATATAACCGCAGAGAATCACAGCCGTAATCTCTCACAATATCATCTGGAGATACAATATTTCCAAGGGATTTGCTCATCTTTGTGGCAGCGCCGGTCTCTTTATCGCGGCCACATACCATTCCCTGGTTAAACAGCTTTGTAAACGGCTCGTCAAAATCAACCACACCGATATCATGCAGAAACTTTGTATAAAATCTTGCATATAACAAATGCAGCACCGCATGCTCCACTCCGCCAATATACATGTCAACCGGCAGATACTGGTTTGCCTTCTCTCTGGAAACAAGCTCCTTGTCGTTATGTGCATCCACATAACGAAGGAAATACCACGAAGAGCCGGCCCACTGCGGCATTGTATTTGTCTCGCGCTTTGCAGGCTTTCCGCAGCAAGGGCAGGTCGTATTCACCCACTCGTGAATATCCGCCAGCGGCGATTCCCCGGTTCCCGTCGGCTGGTAGGATTCCACATCCGGCAGAAGCAGCGGAAGCTCCTCCTCCGGCACCGCCACCGGTCCGCAATCCGGACAATGAACAATCGGAATCGGTTCGCCCCAGTAACGCTGGCGAGAAAATACCCAGTCGCGCAGCTTATAGTTTGTCGTCTTTTTTCCAAACCCTTTTTCCTCAATCATTGCCGGCGCTTCTTTTTTTAATACCGATGATTCCATCCCATTCCACTCGCCGGAATTAATCATGGTTCCGACAGCGTCTGTGTAGGCCTGCGTCATATTTTCAATTTCTTTTCCGTCCTTTGCAATCACCTGGATAATCGGAATATCAAATTTCTTTGCAAACTCAAAATCACGGTCATCGTGGGCTGGAACACACATAATGGCTCCGGTGCCGTAATCCGCCAGCACGTAGTCGGACAGCCAGATCGGGATTTTCGCCTCATTCATCGGATTGATTGCATAGCTTCCGGTAAACACGCCAGTTTTTTCTTTATCCTGCAGACGGTCCACAGAGGATTTCATGGAAGCCTGGAAAATATAGTCTTCCACCGCACTCCTTGTCTCGTCCGTTGCCAGTTTCTTTGCCATCCCATGCTCGGGGGCAAGAACCATAAACGTAGCCCCGTAAAGAGTATCCGGACGCGTCGTGTATACCGTGATTTCATCATCGCTTTTTTCTACTTTGAACTGCACTTCGGCTCCGTAGCTTTTTCCAATCCAGTCAGACTGCATCTTTTTTACTTTTTCCGGCCAGTCTAATTTATCTAAATCTGCTAAAAGTCTGTCTGCATATTTTGTAATCTTCAGCATCCACTGTTTCAGATTTTTCTTTGTCACATCTGCGCCGCAGCGTTCGCATGTTCCATTTACAACCTCTTCGTTGGCAAGCCCTGTTTTGCACGACGGACACCAGTTAATCGGCATTTCCTTCTCATAGGCCAGCCCTTCCTTAAACATTTTTACAAAAATCCACTGTGTCCACTTATAATAATCGGGGTCTGTAGTATTGACCTCCATATCCCAGTCATAGATTGCAGAAATTTCATTAATCTGCCGTTTTATATTTTTCACATTTTCTTCTGTTGTCTTTTTCGGATGTACACCCATCTTAATCGCATAATTTTCTGCGGGAAGGCCGAACGCATCCCATCCCATCGGATGAATGACATAATTGCCGTGCATCATTCTGTAGCGGCTCCAGACATCGCTGATTACATACCCCCGCCAATGTCCGACATGAAGGCCGTTTCCTGACGGGTAAGGAAACATATCCAGACAGTAATATTTCGGTTTTTTTCCGTCATTGACATTGACCGGATGTTCTTCCCACCTTTTTTTCCATTTTTGTTCAATCGCTTCGTGATTATAAGATACTGCCATCTTTTTGTTCCTCCTATATCATTATTCCATACCTTATTTTTACAGTGCAAAGCACATGCATTACGGGGTGCCCTGTGGGTATTCCTTATTTTTCTCCAAACAAACGTTCTTTATTGTGCGGGCTGTGCGCTTGCAGCCGGCTCCGGCCCTGCACTCGTTTCCGGCGTGCCTGAATTTACCGGCCTGTTCTGCGGAGAACCGGACTCCACCGGCTCCGTGCCGGTTCCTCCCTCCAGCGTTACAATTGCCTCCGCCGTTGCAGTCCTGCTGCCAACAGGCGAGCTATACGTATAAGAATAGGTCACCCGGTACTGGTTTCCGGATACAATTCCTGCAGTTACGGTCAGCGAAGAAGGCTCCAGGCTGCCTCCAAGATTATTTTTTAATACCACGTCTTTTATAAGCTGGCTCTTATCATTGATGTCTGTCACAACAAGGTTTGCCGGAGGCGTGATGCGGTATTCCACATAGGTTACACTGTCATCCAGCACCCCGATATATCCATTCTCATCCGTCACGGTATAACGCAGGGAATAACCCCATTCGGACGGCGTAATCGACACCGTAATTTTGTCGGCTGGAATCGCCACACCATCCTTGACGGCTGTTACTCTTGACAGCGCATAAGCGGTATCCACCTTCTGTGTCAGTGGCAGTATCGACTCCATACCCGGCTTTAAGGATATGGCAGGCGGTTTTACATGTACAACCGCATTGATATTGATTGTCGCCGTGTTGCCATAGTCATCCGTTGCCGACAGCGTAACCGCATTACCTCCCTCCATAACAGCCGGAATCACTACGGAAATTCTGCTGTTGTCGAGTATTTCATTATTGTCAATTATTGCAACCCCTTTTAGGATATTGTCCTTTGTGACATCCGAAACAGAGGCAAAATTCATCGTTGTTTTCACACCGGAAAACTGCGGCGCCATTGTATCCACAATCTGATAAATTGTGGAGGCCTGCGCTGTTTTTCCCGCGGCGTCCTCCGCATAATACTGCACCTCATAGGTGCCTGTCTTAAACGGCTCCACCTTTGATGTCACCTTTACCTGCGATGACAGGTCATTTCCGCATGTATCTTTGATGGATATTCCGCTCATATAGTTAATCTGCGTTCCTCGTTCCACCGTTTTTTTTGCTTCCACACCTTCAAAGCCGATATTTACTCCGTGATAGGGATTTGCGCCGTCCGGGTCTGTTGGATCCCATCTGGCATCCTCCGGCACAACAATCGCCTGCGGCCTTTCCAGCGGCTCAACCGAATCAGATTCATATATATGAACTTTTGTTCCTGCCGGACAATTTTCCATAATCCATTTAGCATCTTTTGCTGAAACGCGGATGCAGCCGGCCGATAACGTGCTTCCAAGCTGGTTATAGTAATTGGGAAGCAGGGTATCCTTGCTGTTTGCCGCATAGGGCATTGAGTGGATTAATACATTTCCGACAACACGGGTGGCATACTGCGACCATACATTTCCGTTAACGATTTTCCACTCGTACTTATCACTGATTGTAAATTCCCCTTCCGGCGTATCAAAGCCTACCGAACAGATCATTGCCCTCACCGGCTCATTATACTTGTCATTGCTTCCCTTCTTATAAATGATGATGCAGTTCTGGGTTTTATTAATCTGAATCAGATAGGGTTTTCCATTTACGTTCTTTTTTTCTTTATAAACCACATCCATGTCGGATACCGGTTCATTTTCCAAATCCGCTATCCTGTCGTCCCAGTTCTGGATTGGCTCCTCCTTTTTTTTGCTGCCGGAACTGTCCTTTTTTCCACTGGTTAGTATGACGACGAACACCGTTGCCAGCAAAATAACTGAAACAATAGAAAAAACGGTTATTTTTTTTCTGCTGTTTTTTTTCGAAGCTTTTTTTGCCTTGTTATCCATGTTTCTTCCCTCCTAATAGCAGGTGCCCCCGCCCCCCCAATCAAAGCCCCCCCGGAAAACTGACGGGAATATATTTTTGCACATTTTTCATGGCATTGTCCAAATCAAATATTGATTATACTACATTTTCCACTTATTAGCAATAGATTTCTTTTGTTTTCTGTAGTTTTTCCATTTGACATCCCATTTATAAATAGGTACAATAAAGAAAGACAAATTTTTCAATTTTACTGTAACAGAAAAAGAGAGGTTGCTTTATGAATATCGAACAGACTTGTTTCGGCTTCATCGGCCTGAAGACGCTCCATATTTTTTTCCATCAGCTCAAATACAGAAGAATAAAATTC
>CANOFI010000113.1 GCA_947565255.1 uncultured Lachnospiraceae bacterium | reverse complement strand
GCATCATCCCCTACTTTCCCTCTTTCATCAAGATTGTATCTATATTTAAAACATGCATATATATCCATTATAAAGAACTTTTTGGATAATGTCAATATGCGCGTTTGACTTTAAAATAAATAATTGTATTATTTGTTTTATGTCAATCATTTTTTATAATATGGAAAAATGCGCAAAATACTATTTGCGTTTTTGTTATCTGCATATTAAAATAAAAAGATGGAGGCTGACAAAGGCAGTATAGGAGAAGAGGTAAAAATGGATTTCAAAATCATATTTGAGGATGACGCAATGCTTGTCTGCAAAAAAGCGGCAGGCACAGCGGTACAGAGCAGGCGGCTTGGCACGCCTGACCTGGAAAGCATGGTAAGAGGCTATCTGAGGAAAAAAAACGGCAGGCAGGCGCCCTATGCTGCGGCGGTGCACCGTTTGGACCAGCCGGTTGAGGGGCTGGTCGTATTTGCCAAGGATAAACAGGCAGCAGCCTCTCTGTCGCTGCAGATGTCTGAGCATACGGCAGGCAAATATTATCTGGCGGTGACGGAAGGAATATGGGAGCAAACAGAGGATGTCCTTACGGATTATCTGAAAAAAGATGCGAAAAACAACCGTTCATGTGTAACAGACGAAGCAGACAAAAACGGTAAAAAATCACAGCTGGAATACCGTGTTCTTGAGACGCGGCAAGATATGCAGTTAATAGAAATACATCTGCTGACAGGGCGTCACCACCAGATAAGGGTACAGACCTCACATGCAGGCCATCCCATTGTCGAGGATACAAAATACAATATTCGCTATTTTGAAAAACCGGCGGGATGCCAGCTTGCACTTTGTGCCTATAAACTAATACTGTCGCATCCGGTGAGCAAAAAACGCATGACCTTTTCATACAGACCAACAGGAAAAAATTTTTGCTATTTTACATATATTCAGCAGTTATGAACATACTAATCCGGTAAATAAAATGAAAGAAAAGAACAAATGTTCTAAGAAGGAGCGGCCGGATGCAGCAGTCTGAATATAGTAAATGGAGAAAATTATTTGTTTATGTTGTGGTGGCTCTGCTTCTTTATGTGGGAATACGCACGCTTTTTTGGGCTGTATTTCCTTTTTTTGTTGCAATTCTTTTGCTGAAATTATTTTATCCGCCGGCTGACTGGATTAAAAGACATCTGCGCATTGGAAAGGGAGTCAGCGTTTTTTTGCTGTTTCTTATTCTGCTTGGGCTGGTAGGCTGCGGCCTGTGGTTTTTACTGCAGAGCCTGCTGGGGCAGTTAGGCGAGGTATTTTCAAATTTTTCAACTTATGAGGGATATGCGCAGCAGATAGTAAAGGAGTGCTGCTGTAAGTTAGAGGAGCATCTCGGCCTTCGCGCGGACTACATGCAGCCGTTTCTTTTAGGTCGTCTGTACCAGCTGGCCGGTACATTAAAGGAAAGCATAAGCCAGGGGATTATGACATATTCCTACCAGTATGCCAAAGGGTTTGTGAAATTAATCGGAGTTCTGGTCATTATTATGGTAGCCGCTGTTTTGATAGCGAAAGACTATGATAAGCTGAAAAAGCAATTTAAAAGGCAGCCATTTTATGAGAATGTCAATCAGTTAAAGGAAAAAGTGTTTTATGCTCTGTTTATCTATGTCCGCGCCCAGTGTATCCTGATTCTGATTATTTCTGCCGTCTGTTGTATAAGCTTTTCCCTCATGGGAGTCAAACGCGCCATTTTATTGGGGACCGGCATCGGGATTCTGGATGCTCTTCCATTTTTTGGAACCGGCTCCATTTTAATTCCCTGGGCAATTATACAGATTTTCCGTGGAAAAATACTGTCTGCTGCGGTGCTTGGAACGGTTTACATTGTGTGCAGCTGTATCCGTGAATTTTTTGAGCCTAAACTGATCGGAAAAAAGCTTGGGGTTTTGCCGATTTATATTATCAGTACGGTTTACATCGGGATTGTGCTGTATGGAGTCGGCGGCATGCTGTTAGGGCCCCTGCAGGCGCTTCTGACATTGGAAATCGGCCGCCAGTGGATTGCAGACCATGAAAAACCCAGAAAGACACCCGAAAAGGAATGACAGAATCCTGTTCATAAAAAAAGAATACTTTGATACACGCTTTCATAGATTAGAAGGAACGGATATGGATAGGGGGGAAATGTCGTGAACGAAAAAAATCTGAAAGTGTTGGAGCAGTATGATTTTGAAGTGAAAAATATACGGCGGGGGCGGGAAAGTTATGTCATTGATACGGATAAAGGCATGGTGATTTTAAAAGAATATTCCGGATCGGAACAAAGAGTCCTATGGATGGAACAGGTGTGCAGGCAGGTACTCAGTCATGGGATGCAGGCAGATTGTCCGCTGGTCAATAAGGATGGTAAATTTATAAGCTGTGATAAAGAGGAAAACCGTTATATGGTAAAAAGATGGGTTGCGGGACGTGAGATTGATGTGCGCAGTCCTTCCGAAATTAAGCAGTCTGTCAGCCACCTGGCAAGGCTGCATCTTACCCTTACGGGATTTTCGCCTTCAGAAGGAAAAACACAGGAAAAGCTGCTCTGGATATTTGAAAAAAGAATGCGCGAGCTGCGTAAAATCAGCCGTTATGTGCGCAAGAAAAAAAGAAAAAATGCATTCGAGCTCGAATTTCTAAAACAATATGGCAGATTTTTTGAACAATGTGAAAAAGCAGCGGAGCTTTCCAGACACGATACACTTTCTGATGCTTGGGATCGGAGTGTCGGCGAAGGCTGTGTCTGTCACGGCAACTACAATCAGCACAACATTTTAAAGGATGAGGGCGGCCTGGCGGTTGTGTGCTATGAAAACAGCAGCATTGGGATGCAGAGTACGGATTTGTACGATTTTATGAGAAAAATGCTGGAAAAGCATAACTGGAACCTGGAACTGGCGCAGGATATGATCCAGGCATATGTAAAAGTGCGGCCATTGGAGCATGCGGAATTGGAGCATTTGTATATTCAATTTCTGTTTTCAGAAAAATTCTGGAAGGTTGCGAATCACTATTACAACTCGAAAAAAACATGGATTCCGGACCGCAGCATGCAAAAGCTCGAAAAACTGGTGGAGCAGTCAAAAAAACAAAGCAGTTTTCTGGAATTTTTTTATAAAAATTACGTCGGATGAGATTCCCCAGACTTGAATTTTTGGTTTATTTCATGTATACTTACATCAGATGGAATTCGGTGCCGCAAATAGCCTGCATGCGGCAGCTTTGAAAGAACAGGAGGAAAAATATGAGAAACTGCGCAGGCGGCGGATACGTGAGGCAAATGTGTCTGCTGTTCTTTGCTTTTGGAATGTTACTTATTATAACCGGATGCGGGTCAGAAAAGACGAACAGGCCACCGGCGGAAAGTCCGGCGGCTACGGCATCCGATGATGGGAACGGAATTACAATGGAATACAGTCTGACCATGAAAGCAGTGATTAAAAAGTTAGATACAGAGGCACAGATTGTATGGTTAAAAAACACGGCAAGCGACATGGACTATGTTCTGACTTATACCGGCGGAACCGTGGTACTCGACAAATATGGACAGAATAAGCTGATGGATGAGGTGCATGCCGGCGATTTGGTGGAGGCCTATGTTGAAGATACGAAAAACCAGCTTGCGGCTATCTGCTACAGTAAGGAAAACTGGAAGTTTGAGGGCAGTGCGAACTGGGTTTTTGATGCGGAAAAGCAGGAATTGACGATAGGGTCAGACAAATATTATTATTCTGAAGACCTGCTTATTTTGTCGAACGGTGAGGAAATCAACCAGATGGATTTGCACCAGCAGGATATTCTGGACATACAGGGATGCGGGAAAAAGGTACTGTCTGTGTCGATTGCCAAAGGACATGGTTACGTGCGTCTGGAAGGGATTGACGATTTTATCGGCGGTTGGGTGGAGATTGGCAAGGTGATTAAGCCGGTCAGCAAGGACATGCTCATCACTGTTCCGGAGGGCAACTGGGATGTTACAGTTGTAAAAGATGGATACGGTGGAAAGATCGGCACCACAGTGGAACGTGATAAAGAGCAGGTTATAAATTTTTCAGAGGTTGCGAGCAAAATTGTACGCTATGGGACAGTGGAATTTACGATCGAGCCTGAGGATGCCAAATTATACATTGCAGGCAGGGAGATGGATCCGGACCAGCAGATTCTTTTGGAATATGATACGTATAAAATACGTGTTTCGGCGGATGGTTACGAAGAGTATACCGGCGACCTGAAGGTGGACAAGGCATTGACCGGCAAAAAAATCAAGCTGAATAAGACAGGAGAGAATTCTTCAGAAAAACCGTCTGCGGAGCCGTCTGTGCAGCCCTCGAATTCTTTAGAGCCCGCGGTGGCAAGCTCAGCCGCACCGGCAGCGCCTTCTGTCACTGGAAAAAATGAGACGAAGACAATCAGCGGTTCTGTGATTAAAGTAAATGCACCGAAATATGCAAGTGTTTATTTTGACGGTGCATATATTGGAATAGCGCCGGTCAAATTTACAAAAATATCAGGCAGCCACACGCTGACGCTCAGCAAGGCCGGCTATCAGACAAAAAGTTATTCGCTGGAAATTGAAGCCAAGGACGGTGATGTAAATTATGACTTGCCGGACTTAGAGCATATAAAATAAAGTATTTTTCATTCGGCAAAGTATCCCGGATGTTGATAAACTATATAAAAGGAGGTAACAGGCATGGATTACAAAAAAACATATGAGGAATGGCTTTCAAACCCATATTTTGATGCCGCTACAAAAGAAGAACTGAAAAGGCTGGAGGGAAATGAAAAAGAGATTGAGGAACGTTTTTATACCGAACTGGAGTTCGGAACGGCGGGGCTTCGCGGTGTGATAGGCGCCGGAACAAACCGCATGAACATATATACGGTCCGAAAGGCAACGCAGGGGCTGGCCAATTATATTTCAGGCGTCAACGGGCAGGAAAAGGGGGTTGCCATTGCATTTGACTCCAGGAGAATGTCGCCGGAATTTGCAGACGAGGCGGCTCTGTGTCTTGCAGCAAACGGAATAAAGGCTTATGTTTTTGAAAGTCTGCGCCCTACGCCGGAATTATCTTATGCAGTGCGCAAATTAGGCTGTATTGCCGGAATTAATATTACGGCGAGCCATAATCCGCCCGAATATAACGGTTACAAAGTATACTGGGAGGATGGCGCCCAGATTACCCCTCCTCATGACGGAGGTATTATGGAGGAAGTGAAAAAAGTTACCGATTATAATACAGTCAGAACAATGGACAGGCAGGCGGCAGAAGAAAAGGGCTTATATGTCACGATTGGAAAAGACATTGACGATGCGTATATTGAAGAACTAAAAAAACAGGTGATTCACCCAGAAAGCATCAAAGAGGTGCAGAAGGACCTCAGAATCGTATATTCTCCGCTTCACGGAACAGGAAATATACCGGCAAGGCGCGTTTTAAAAGAGCTGGGATTCGAACATGTGTATGTGGTGAAAGAGCAGGAGCTTCCTGACGGGGAATTTCCGACTGTCAGTTATCCGAATCCGGAGGCGGCAGAAGCTTTTGAACTGGGATTAAAGCTGGCAAAAGAAGTGGACGCAGATTTGGTGCTTGCGACAGATCCGGATGCGGACCGGCTGGGCGTATATGTAAAAGATACAAAGAGCGGCGAGTACAAAACGCTGACCGGCAATATGTCAGGCTGTCTTTTGGCGGATTATGTCATCGGGCAGACAAAAGAGACAAAAGGATTGCCGGAAGACGGTACTCTTATTAAGACAATCGTAACAACGAACATGGCGGATGCGATTGCGAAGTATTACAATGTAAAATTAATTGAGGTTTTGACCGGATTTAAGTTTATTGGGCAGCAGATTTTAGGCTTTGAGACAAGCGGAAAGGGAAGCTATCTGTTTGGATTTGAGGAGAGCTACGGCTGTCTTATCGGTACGCATGCGCGGGATAAGGATGCGATTGTTGCAACCATGGCACTCTGTGAGGCGGCTGCCTACTACAAGACAAAGGGAAAAACGCTTTGGGATGCCATGATTGATTTGTATGACCGGTATGGATATTATAAGGATGATATTCAGGCAATTACCTTAAAGGGTATGGAAGGCCTGGAGAAAATCCAGACGATTTTAGAGACGCTCAGGAAAGAGCCGCCTGTGAAGGTTGGATCATATGATGTGCGTATGGTGCGGGATTATAAGTTTGACACTGTAAAAAATATGTCAACTGGCGAGGTGACACCGACCGGACTGCCGAAATCAAATGTGTTATATTATGATTTGTCGGATGATGCCTGGTTATGTGTAAGACCGTCCGGAACAGAACCAAAAGTAAAATTCTATTACGGAGTCAAGGGGACGTCGCTGGAGGATGCGGATCAAAAATCCGAGTCACTTGGAAAAAATGTCCTTTCCATGATTGATGCGATGCTGTAGGCGGTTTTTTTAATTCAAATTCACTCCCGGCAGTTGCATGCAGAATGCTTTCAGCAGGATGTGTGAAAAATATGTATTTTTTATAAGAAAATGCGTGAAACTGCTTGACAAATGATGGCAAAATAGGTATAAATAGAGAGTAGGCTTATTCGAATAAAAGAGTTCTTTAAGCAGCTAAAATAAAAATCTTATTAAGAGGAGGCGTTCACACAATGAACAAGACAGAGTTAGTAGCAGCGATTGCGGCTAAGACAGAATTATCCAAGAAAGATTCTGAAAAAGCACTGAAGGCTTTTACAGAGGTGGTAGAGGAGCAGTTAAAAAAGGGCGAGAAAATCCAGTTAGTTGGTTTTGGTACATTTGAAGTGACAAAGAGAAAAGCCAGAGAAGGAATTAAGCCAGGAACACAGGAGAAGATTAAAATTCCTGCATCCAAGGCTCCGAAGTTCAAAGCCGGCCAGGGATTAAAGAATGCTGTTAACGGTAAATAATGAGACTTGATAAATTTTTAAAGGTTTCCCGCCTGATTAAGCGGCGTACAGTGGCCAATGAAGCATGTGATGCCGGCAGGGTGCTGGTCAACGGCAAGGCGGCAAAAGCATCGTTTCAGGTGAAAGAAGGCGATATTATTGAGATTGCTTTCGGCACGAAGGCTGTGAAGGCCGAAGTTCTGGATGTGCAGGAAACCGTGAAAAAAGATGAGGCGAAGGAGCTTTATCGATATTTATAATGATAGGAAGGCCGTCCGGAGGGCGGCCTTTTTGATGTGCCGACCACTGCAATTCAAAAATCTCATATAACCAGGGCTTTCAGGGCTTAAAAACAGCTAAATTTGTACGTTTTCACTTGTATTCGTATAAAATTCGTAGTACAATTATGCCCAAAAGCTCCTCGGAAATCAGAACATGACAGAATCAGCATGTCTATTTGCCATTATCTGAAAAAGTGGTATGCTAAGGGGAAGTTGGAATAAATTGAGCTGTGTATTTTCCGCCTGTCTTTTCTATGCGGCGAAAGCCACCTGATTCAGCGGATGGGATATATACAAAATGAGTATAGGGAATGCGGAATATGCTTTTCTGCATTCCTTTTTGTCGCTGTTTTGAAAAATTCGAGAACTATAAATATAAAAAGGTATCTCAATTTGTGAGATTATATTTC
>CANOFI010000112.1 GCA_947565255.1 uncultured Lachnospiraceae bacterium | reverse complement strand
ATGCTGGTGGGCCTGGTCTTTCAGTTTCAAAATCGCTTCATCGACCGCAACATTGACCCCGGAACCATGAACCCCATCCAGCACGGAGAGGTATTCGTGACGGACGACGGAACAGAAACTGACCTTGATTTGGGCCATTATGAACGGTTTATTGACGAAAATTCAAACCAACATTCCAACGTCACAACCGGAAAGGTATTCTGGTCGGTGCTGCATCAGGAACGCCGCGGAGACTTCGGCGGAAAAACAGTACAGTTTATTCCGCATATTACCAATGAAATTCAAAACCGCTTCTACCACAATGAAGAGGATGCGGATACCCGGATTGCCATTATTGAAATCGGCGGTACCGTGGGTGACATTGAAAGCCAGTCTTTTTTGGAGTCCATTCGCCAGTTCCAGCATAAGGTCGGATTTGACAACGCGATTCTCATTCACGTTACATTAATTCCCTATCTGAAAGCATCGGGAGAATTAAAGACAAAGCCGACGCAGGCAAGCGTAAAAGAACTGCAGGGAATGGGAATTCAGCCGGATATCATCGTATGCCGCAGCGAACACCCGCTCGACGCTGATGTCAGAGATAAAATCGCCCTGTTTTGTAATGTCAGGCCAAGCCGCGTCCTGCAGAATCTGGATGTGGAATACTTATACGAAGCCCCTCTTGCAATGGAAAAAGAACACCTGGCACAGACCGTCTGTGAATGCCTTCATATTCCATGCCCCGAGCCGGATTTAACGGACTGGGAAGAAATGGTTGATGCCCTGCGCCATCCGGTCCGAAATGTAACCATTGCCCTGGTCGGCAAATACGTCCAGCTGCACGATGCCTACATCAGTGTTGTGGAAGCACTGAAGCATGCCGGAATCTCCAATCGTGCTACGATACAGATTGACTGGATTCTTTCCGAAGAGCTGACACCGGATACGGTTTCCGACAGGCTCCGGCACGCAGACGGCATTTTAGTTCCGGGCGGCTTTGGCTCCCGCGGCATCGAGGGGAAAATTCTCGCAATCCAATACGCACGGGAACAGAACATTCCCTTCCTCGGACTCTGCCTCGGCATGCAGCTTGCCATTGTCGAATTTGCGCGCCATGTACTCGGCTTTTCGGATGCACACAGCCAGGAATTAAACCCGGATACCACACATCCAGTCATTCACCTGATGCCGGAACAAAACGGCGTGAAAAACCTTGGCGGCACTCTCCGGCTTGGCTCCTATCCCTGCCGACTGGACACAAATTCCAAAGCCTTTGCGGCATATGAAGAACAGATCATATATGAGCGTCACCGGCACCGCTATGAAGTCAACAACGACTACCGGAAAGAACTGACAGAAAACGGCATGGTATTGTCAGGCATTTCTCCGGACGGACGCATTGTGGAGATGATTGAACTAAAAAACCACCCATGGTTCGTTGCAACCCAGGCACACCCGGAGTTTAAATCACGTCCCAATCATCCCCATCCCTTATTTAAAAAATTTGTCGAACAGGCATTGCTTACCGGTGAACCGTAATAACGCTTTCACTGGTTAAGAGCATGCCAAGTTTTTTCAATACTTTTTTATCAACATCGGACAGCATGACCGTTGTATGTATCTGGCATCCGGACAGATTGGGCAGCTGCTCCAGTACACGCTGTGCATTTTTGTCATTGACCGCACAGATGGTAAGTGCAATCAGCACTTCATCCGTATGCAGTCTTGGATTGTGGCTTCCGAAATAATTCGTCTTTAATTTCTGAATCGGGGCAATAATTTCCGGCGCAATCACATGTACCTCGTGGTCTACGCCCGCCAGGTATTTTAATGCATTGAGCAAAACGGCACAGCATGCGCCGAGCAGTTCCGATGTTTTTCCCGTGATAATCTGCCCGTCCGCGAGCTCTAAGGCTGCTGCCGGTGCATCCAGTCTCTGCGCCAGTTCCTTCGCCACTTCTGTAATCTTCAAATCCTGTGTCGAAACTTTTGCCTGCTTCATGAGCAGTTCAATTTTATACACCTCATTCTGAAAGGTATTATCCAGGGTCGCCTTGTTATGGCTTTCATAATATCTGCGGATAATTTCCAGCTTGGACGCCTCGCAGCATGCTTCGTCATCAACGATACAGTTGCCGGCCATATTAACCCCCATGTCTGTCGGCGATTTGTAAATGCATTCCCCGTATATTTTTTCAAAAATCGCGCTGAGAACAGGAAAAATTTCAACATCCCTGTTATAATTTACCGTTGTCTCGCCGTAGGCATCCAGATGGAACGAATCAATCATATTGATATCATTTAAATCGGCTGTCGCTGCTTCATATGCTAGATTCACCGGATGCTTTAACGGAAGGTTCCAAATCGGAAATGTTTCAAATTTGGCGTAGCCCGCCTTGATCCCCCGCTTGTTGTCATGATAAAGCTGGGACAGACAGGTGGCCATCTTGCCGCTTCCCGGTCCCGGAGCTGTAACAACGACCAACGGCCTTTTGGTCTTTATATATTCATTCCGCCCAAAGCCCTCGTCGCTTACTATGAGCGGAATGTCAGACGGGTATCCTTCAATTGTATAGTGCAGGTAGGACTGGATTCCTTCCTTTGCCAGCTTTTTGCGGAATTTATCCGCCGCCTTCTGACCGGCATAATGCGTCAGAACCACACTTCCGACATAAAGTCCGCGGGACTCAAACGCCTCCTTTAAACGGAACACATCCTGGTCATACGTAATGCCTAAATCACTGCGCATTTTATTGTTTTCAATGTCCATTGCATTGATTACAATTACAATTTCAGCCTGATTCGAAAGCTCCATCAGCATTCTCAGCTTACTGTCCGGCTCAAATCCCGGAAGCACTCTTGACGCATGAAAATCATCAAATAATTTCCCGCCGAATTCCAGATACAGCTTATCACCAAAATGTCCTATTCTCTCCCTGATATGTTCAGACTGCAGCTTTACATACTTTGCATTATCGAACCCTGCTCTCATCTTTTTGTCCTTCTTTCCTGCGTTCTTCTCCTTTTTCATATAGAATTTCCGCAAAATAACATACCGATACAAGATATTGTATATACCACAAGATATTGTTGATCACACAACATTTTATGTGCATATCTTGTTACATTCTGCATTCTTTGGCAATCCCATAACAAAGTATTATTATACACTATTTTTTTACAAATATCTACAAAAAATTGCAGAATTTTGTAGTCATATAGGAAACGGCGTCAATCCGAATTCGATTCAAACCGGCGCCGTTGATCTTCTATGCCGTCTGCTCAAACTGACTGTTGTACAGATTTGCATAAAAGCCGTCTTTTTCCATCAATTGTTCATGATTTCCCTGCTCTACAATATCTCCGTCTCTCATGACAAAAATGCAGTCCGCATCGCGAATTGTAGAAAGCCGGTGCGCAATAATAAAGCAGGTTCTTCCTTTCATCAGGTTATCCATTGCCTTTTGAATTCGAACTTCTGTTCTGGTATCCACCGAGCTGGTCGCCTCATCCAGAATCAGAATCTTATTGTCCGCCAGAATGGCCCTCGCAATTGTCAAAAGCTGCTTCTGTCCCTGGGATACATTGGTCGCCTCCTCATTCAGTTCCATCTGGTATCCGCCCGGCAGAGTAGAAATAAAACGGTGGGCGTGCGCTGCCTTTGCAGCTTCAATCACTTCCTCATCTGTAGCATCCAGCCGTCCATAACGGATATTTTCCATAATCGTTCCCTGAAACAGCCAGGTATCCTGTAAAACCATTCCAAACACTTCACGAAGATTACTCCTGTCAAAATCCTTAATATTATGCCCGTCAATCAGAATTTCCCCACTGCTCACATCGTAAAAGCGCATAAGCAGCTTAACCATCGTCGTCTTGCCTGCTCCGGTAGGCCCTACAATTGCAATCTTTTGTCCCTGACTGATATCGGCGTTAAAATTGTGGATGATCGTCTTCTCCGGCTTGTAACCAAAGCCCACATTACGAAATGTTACATTTCCAACTAAATCTTCCTGTTTTACGCCAATCTCATGCTCCGCCTTCTGGCTTTCTTCCTCTTCTTCCAAAAATTCAAAAACACGCTCTGCAGCGGCCGCCATGGACTGCAGCATATTCATAACCTGCGCCATCTGGGCAATCGGCTGCGTAAACTGTCTGACATACTGGATAAAAGACAAAATATCACCAATCTCTATCGTACCATTAATTGTCAAAAATCCACCCACAATAGCCACAGCTGCATATCCAAGATTTCCGACAAACGTCATAATCGGCTGCATCATGCCGGATAAAAACTGGGACTTCCATGCAGAGCTGTACAACGTCTCGCAGGTCTCATTAAATTCCTTTGTCACCTGTTCTTCCCTGTTAAATACTCTGACAATGTTCTGGCCTGAAAAAACTTCCTCAACCTGACCATTTACATGCCCTAGATATTCCTGCTGCTGCTTAAAATACTTATGGGATTTTTTGACAATCACACTGACAAAAGCCAGAGATATCGGAAGAATCAGCAATGCAATTAACGTCATCAGAGGACTGATACTGAGCATCATTACCAAAATTCCGACCAGCATCGTAATGGATGTAATCAACTGCGTAATGCTCTGGTTCAGACTCATTCCAAGTGTATCAACATCATTGGTTATCCTGGACAGCACCTCGCCGTGTGTTTTCGAATCATAATAATTCATCGGCAGGCGATTAATTTTCGCCGCCATATTCTCCCGCAGGCGGTAACTGACCTTTTGGGAAATTCCGCTCATAAGCCAGCCCTGGATGAAAGAAAACAGCGAGCTTGCCACGTACAACGCAATCAGAATGGCAACAATCCTGAATATGGCATTAAAATCCATACCGCCCGTACCTAAAATTTTCGCCTGCAGCCCTTCTGCAATTTTTGTCGTAATCTTACCCATAACCTTGGGTCCGATGATGCTGAAACAGGTACTTGCTATCGCAAATATAATCACAAATGCCAGCGCAATCTTGTATGCGCCCATATAATTGAGTAACTGTTTCAGGGTCTTTTTAAAATGTTTCGGTTTCTCGCCCGGCGCCATCGGGCCATGTCCATGTCCTCCCGGTCCTTTATGCCCTGCCATTTATATCCCCTCCTTTTCGCCTGTTTTGTTATCCTTCGTCGCTTCGATTTCTTTCTGTGAGAGCTGGGAGCCTGCAATTTGCTGATAAACCTCACAATTCTGCAGCAATTCCCGGTGCGTGCCCTTTCCGACAATTCTTCCCTCGTCCAGCACAAGAATCTGCTCCGCATGCATAATGGTACTGATGCGCTGCGCTACAATCAAAACGGTGCTTTCCTTTGTCTTTTGTGCCAATGCCTTTCGAAGCGCCGCATCCGTCTTAAAATCCAGCGCCGAAAAGCTGTCGTCAAAAATATAGATTTTCGGCTCCTTGGCAATTGCCCTCGCTATGGAAAGCCGCTGCTTCTGCCCGCCGGATACGTTGGTGCCCCCCTGGGCAATTTCACTGCGGTATCCCTTTGGCATCTGTCCAACAAACTCTTCTGCCTGGGCTATGGACGCCGCCTGTTCCATTAACGCATCCTCCGCCTGCACATTTCCAAACTTAATATTGCTCTCAACCGTCCCGGAAAACAGCACGCTCTTCTGCGGCACATACCCAATCATCCTTCGAAGTTCATCCTGACTTACTGTTCTGACATCCATACCGTCCACCATAATTTTTCCCTTTGTCACGTCATAAAACCGGGGAATCAGATTGACAAGCGTGGACTTTCCGCTTCCCGCACTACCTATGATTGCCGTCGTTTCCCCCGGCTTCGCCGTAAAGCTGATATCCTCCAAAACACAGTTCTCCGCATCCGGATACGCAAAATCCACATGCTCAAATTCAATAAAACCTTTCTTTTCACGAAACGGCTGTACATCTTCTGCATCCTTGATTCCCGGCTCCGCCTCGATTACAGCGTCAATTCGTTTCGCGGCCACGCCTGCCCTCGGCAGAATAATCGAAATCATCGTCAGCATTAAAAATGCCATAATAATCTGCATCGTATATGTAATAAATGCAATCATATCCCCGACCTGCAGATGTCCGGCTTCAATTGCCTTTGAGCCAAACCATAAAATCGAAATATTTACCAGATACATAATTAACATCATCGCCGGCATCATAACCGACATGACACGGTTCGTAAACAGCATTGTCCGGGTCAGGTCCTGATTGGCGCCCTGAAAGCGTTTTTCCTCGTACTTTTCTCTGGAAAATGCACGGATAACCTCAAGTCCGGTAAGAATTTCCCTTGCTACCTGATTCAAACGGTCCACGAGAGTCTGCATTTTCTTAAACTTCGGCATCACCATCGCGAACAATACAACGAGCAGGCAGGTCACTGCCAGAATTGCCACACCGATAATCCACCCCATGGATGTACGGTTTCTAAGCACCTTTAACACGGCTCCCACGCCAAGAATCGGTGCATACAGCACCATGCGCAGCAGCATGACAAGCACCATCTGTACCTGCTGGATATCATTGGTACTTCTTGTAATAAGTGATGCCGTAGAAAACTGGTCCAACTCCTTGTTGGAAAAACGCATGACATTGTGAAACATTTTTTTGCGAAGCTCAAGAGCCGTCTTAGCACCGACACGCGACGCAAAAAAGCCCGCAAGAATCATGGTCACCATAATTCCAAGCGCCACGCCTAACATTTTCAGTCCGGTAACCAGCAGATAGTCTTTCTGATATGCCTCCATATCCATTCCGATGGCTTCGTATTCCCCTTTGATATACATGGCTGTCAGGCTTTTTGACATGGTATCCCACATGCTCTCGTATTTGCCAAGCATTTTCCCTAACAGCTCCATTCTGTTCTCAGGCTTTGTCTGCGGATTTAAAATTTCCATGACATATTGTGTCATTTCTGCCATTTCTTCTTCTTTTATTTCCATAGTTTCAGCCTTCTTACCATCCGAGGGCTGCAGTGCTGCATTCATCATGCCATAATACATTAATGGCTTTTCTATCGTTTTCTCTAATTTTTTTAATTTATCGTCTGAAAGCGTTTTCTTTAACTCATAGACAACTGCCGTAACCTTCTTTTGATCGCTGTTTAACTGGCCAAACAAAGAAGACATATCGTCCTGCTGCATGCTCTGTTGCGGACTGAATGCCTGATTTTCCTGCATCTTCTGCTGTTCTTCCGTCTGTTTTAAATAATCTCCGAACAATTCAACAGCGCGTTTTCCCATTAATGACGGCACTGCTTTTACGGTTTTTTCTGTTTTTTCATAACAGGAATCTAACAGCTTTGCTTCCTCGCTGGTCAGAAAGAGCTTTATATCCTCCAAGCTTTCCTGCCTGATTTTTTTCGGCACTCTTTCCTCGATACCATTCTGGGAAATGCCAATATCCACAATATTTGAAGTATAGGTCGGCAGTGCCAGGTCACATGCCGCCTGCACGATTAACAACACGAAAACGGCAAAAACGGTTCCCTTAAACCAGCTCAGATATTTTACAATGTTCCACATTTTACCAGATCCTCCTCTCTTTCTATCCCTCTATTTTTCTTTATATGCTCCGATTTCAAGTATTCTATCACAATTTTTTTTCTTATTCAAGAAAAAACTATAATTTTCCATTTTCTTCACGTTTTTTTAACAATTCAAATGAGGATCTCAAAAAATTTTTGAAAAAACAGGATATGGCGGGTACAAAACATAAAT
>CANOFI010000111.1 GCA_947565255.1 uncultured Lachnospiraceae bacterium | reverse complement strand
GCTTGTCGTATTAAGTCCGGTAATGGCGGGAACGGCCCTTCTTGTGTACACAAAGCTGGGAAGTCCGGTTCTGTTTAAACAGGACCGTCCGGGAAAGGATGAAAAAATATTCCGGCTGTACAAATTCCGTACGATGACGGATGAAAAGGACAAAGACGGTAATTTTCTGCCGGATGAGGTCCGTCTGACGAAATTTGGAAAAATGCTTCGCAGCACCAGCCTGGATGAGCTGCCGGAGTTATTTAATATCCTGAAAGGGGATATGAGCATTGTAGGGCCGCGGCCGCTGCTTGTCCGCTATCTTCCGAGATATAATGAGAGACAGAAGAAGCGCCATTGTGTCCGTCCGGGTATTACAGGGCTGGCCCAGGTAAGCGGAAGGAATGCAATCAGCTGGCAGGAGCGTTTTGAGCTGGATGTAAAATATACGGAAAATGTCAGCTTTCTGAATGATATGAAAATACTGCTGAAAACAGTCTGCACAGTGCTTGCAAGAGAAGGCATCAACAGCGGGACTTCCGCTACGATGGAAGAGTTTATGGGAAACTGACATGACGGAGAATAATTATGGGACAGAATAAAAAAATAACGATACTTTTTACAAGCGTCGGACGGAGAGTGGAGCTTGTACAGCAGTTTAAGAAGGCTGCGCAAAGCCTGTCTGCCCGGCTGTGGCTGATTGGAGCAGATTTGTCTGCAGATGCGCCGGCGTTGTTTTACTGTAATGAGCAGGTTTCGGTGTGCAGAATTCATGATGAGGCATATATTCCGCAGCTGTTAAGCATTTGTAAGGAAAAGGAGGTTGATCTGGTCATTCCGACTATTGATACGGATCTTCTTCTGCTTGCACGAAACCGGCAGTTGTTTGAGGAGGCCGGGTGCCGGGTTCTGATTAGTGCTCCGGATAAGATTTCTATTTGCAGAGACAAACGGTATACATCGGATTTTTTTGTCAGATGCGGTCTGAAGGCGCCGATGCCGGTGGACAGGGCAGAGGATTATAGTCAGGGATTTCCGGCTTTTATTAAACCGAAGGACGGCAGCTCGAGCATTGATGCGTACCGGGTGGACAATAGGGATGATTTGGCGGTTTATGCGGCTAAGATTAAAGATTACATAATTCAGCCGTTTATTGACGGAAGGGAGTATACCATCGATGTTTTCTGTGACTTTGATGGAAACCCCATTTATATTACGCCGAGAGAGCGGATTGCAGTCCGAAGCGGGGAAGTGCTGAAGACACAGATTGTTCAGGACGAGGTGATGATAGAGGAGTGCAGAAATATCATCCGGGAATTTAAGCCCTGCGGCCCGATTACCGTTCAGCTGATTCGGCAGAAAAAGTCGAATGAGAACTATTATATAGAAATTAATCCGAGATTTGGCGGCGGGGCGCCGCTGTCCATGAAAGCAGGAGCGGATGCGGCCGGGATGCTGGTGAGGCTTTTGCAGGGAGAGACACTCTCCTATCTTGACAGGGCAGCAAAGGAACGGGCCGTGTACAGCAGGTTTGACCAGAGTATTTGCATACCAGGGGAAAATGGGCCTTGCGGCGCGGAAACGCTGCAGCAGGCAGGACAGTACTGTGAGGATATGCAGGCGGTTATTTTTGATCTGGATGATACGCTTTACCCGGAAAAGGAGTATGTGCGCAGCGGATATCGGAAAATTGCACAGATTTTGCCGGAGGTTTCAGACGCTTACGAGAAATTGTGGACTGCGTTTGAGAAGGGCCAGAATGCCATTGACCAGGTGCTGCTGGATGAAGGAATTTACACGGAGGAGCGAAAGAAGGAGTGTCTGGACTGTTATCGCAGGCAGGAGCCGGATATTGCGCTCCTCCCTGAGGCGGAGCAGCTTTTGGAGACATTTCAAAAATCGGGCAAAAAAATTGGAATTCTTACCGACGGAAGGGTGGAAGGCCAGAGGGCGAAAATCAAAGCGCTTGGATTGGAAAAGCTGGCGGACGAGATTATCATTACGGATGAGCTTGCGGGAAAATGCGGGGACGTCATGAGGTTTCGGAAGCCGTCTGACATCGGCTTTCGCCTGATGCAGCTGCGGCTGAATGTGCCGTTTGAACAGATGGTGTATATCGGTGACAATAGAAAAAAGGATTTTGACGCGCCGCTGCAGCTTGGAATGAAGGCGGTCTGGTATAGGAACCGTGAGGGCTTATACTGGGAGTAAAGGGAGAAAAAAATGGATGAGCAGATAAAAAAATTACAGTTGGTACAGCTGGATATTCTGGATGAAGTGAAACGTGTTTGTGACAAAATGGAAATTCCATTTTATCTTGCATTTGGTTCCTGTCTGGGGGCGTTGCGTCACAAAGGCTGCATCCCGTGGGATGATGATATTGATATCTGTATGCACGTGAAGGATTTTGACCGTTTTGTACGGTGTAAAAAGCTGTTCAGGCCCGGTTATTTTCTTCAGACGCAGGCGACAGACCCGGAGTTTGGATGTGCGATTGCAAGGGTGCGTTTAGACGGGACAAGGCTGGTCGAGGAGGATGAAGCGGATTTGAATATTCACCATGGGATTTATGTGGATATTTATCCGCTTTACGGGATACCCCGAAATAAGCTGTTGCGTATGTGTCTGGTGGCGGAGTCGTTATTGTACCGGCTTTTGCTTGTGAGGCGCCCGCCCAGAAACCATGGCGGGGCGGCCGCAGGGGCAGGCGCATTGATTTTGCAGATATTACCGGAAAGGGTGCGGCTGCGGCTGGTGAAGGAGCTGAAAAAAAGACTCCGGGTGTACAGAAACAGTGTAGAGGTCGGAACTCTGTATGGGATGGACGTGTCTATGAGACATCTTATTACATACAAAAGGAGCTGGTTTCAAAAACCACGTATGGTGGAGTTTGAAGGCAGAAAAATGCCAATACCGACAAATGCGGAAAACTATATGTCCAATCGGTACGGCGATTATATGACGCTTCCGCCAAAGGATAAACAAAAATCCTATCATTCTTTTATGGAACTGGATTTTGGGGATTATTTTAAGGATTGCAGGGAGTAAGCGATGGCAGAGAAAAAGACAGGTGTTGTGATTATTTTGTATAACCCTGAATTAAAGCGGTTAAAACAGAATCTGGACAGCATTGCAAAGCAGGCAGAAGAGGTTGTATGTATTGATAATGGCTCTGAAAATATAGACAGGGTGGAACAGTTTCTGGGAGAATATGCCGGTGTGGTTTGTATCAGGAACAAAAAAAACAGAGGAATTGCAGCGGCATTAAACCAGGGTATGGCTCACTGCCAGAAAAACGGAAAGCAGTGGGTGCTGACCCTGGACCAGGATTCTGTATGCCCGGTGAATTTGCTGGAATCGCTGGAAAGACATGTAAATCTGGATAAAAGGATTGCGGTGGTCTGTCCGGGAATATACAATGAAGGACAGGGGATGGTGCAGTCGCGGGGGGTGCCCTGTAAAGGAAGGGAAGGCTTAAAAAGCATTGAATATACGATTACCTCAGGATGTCTGATGAGCATAGAAAAGTGGGAGGCAGTCGGTAAATTTGATGAGAGGCTTTTTATTGACCTGGTGGATACGGATATCTGTAAACGGATACGCAGGCTCGGTTTTCTCATTATAGAGGATTCCGGCGTTGTTATGAGGCATCAGGTCGGCAGCACAAAAACCCGGCACATATTGTGGCGTACGGTATATGCTAAAAATCATTCTCCGTTTCGCAAATATTATATGATGAGAAATGGAATTTATTTATATAAAAAGAAGGAAATGCCGGCTGTGGTTTTGATAAAATATATTGTCAGGGAGTATTTGCTTGTTATTTTGTATGAAAAGAATAAGATAAAGAAACTCAGGCGGATGAACCGCGGTATTTGGGACGGTATAAAAATGCAGACAGAAAAGTAAGGAGACAGGATGAAGGACAGCGTTGTTGTGCTGATGAGCACGTATAATGGAGAAAAATATCTTGCTGAACAGATTGACAGCATATTAGCGCAGAGGGATGTGCAGGTCCAGCTGCTTGTCCGGGATGATGGTTCATCGGATGGGACCGTTTCCATTCTGGAGCGGTATGAACGGGAAGGAAAATTAAAGCTGGAAAAGGGGCACAATGTCGGGGTAGGCAGAAGCTTTATGCGGATGCTGTATGATGCTCCCGCAGGGGAGTACTATGCCTTTGCAGACCAGGATGATGTCTGGATGGAAAATAAGCTGTCTGAGGCGGTTAAAATATTAAAAGAAAAGGAAATCCCGTATCTTTATGCGTCGGATACCTTGCTTGTCGATGAAGATCTGAATGAGATAGGACTTCGGTTTGAGAAGGAAGTGATGCCGTATGACCTTCTGAACACGATATTTCATACGGCGTTATGCGGCTGTACGCTTGTAATGAATGAGCGTCTGAGGGCTGTAATTGCGGACAGGCGTTACCGGCCGTCCGAACAGGTGTTCGACCACAGGTGCCATGATACATGGGTGATTCTGGCAGCTAACATTGTTGGGAATATCTATTATGATTCCAGATCATTTATAAAATACAGGCAGCATGCCAATAATACGATTGGCGCAGTGAAAAATCCGGGTTTGCCGGATAAGCTGGAAAATATGTTTCATCATTTTGTAAATCAGCGGTATAAGAGGAGCCGGAGCAGGCTTGCACTGGAATTGTACAAACGCTTTGGAAAGGTTATGAAAAGCAGTGACCGGAAATATGTGAAAATATTGATAAAAACCAATACGCTGAAAGGAAAGGTGCGTTTTCTGCGATGCAGAAAATTTCGCAGAATTTCAGGCGATTCCCTGCCGGTTCTGGCGGCAAAGGTTTTTATCGGCTGGATCTGACAAGGGGCAGGAAAGGAGCAATTATGAATATTGCATTAATTATAGCCGGAGGCAGCGGAGTCCGCATGAATCAGGATATTCCAAAGCAGTTTTTGAATGTCAATGACCGTCCGGTGATTGTATATACGTTAGAGGCGTTTCAGAAGCATTCTGATATTGATGCGATTGCGGTGGTATGTATAGATGGATGGGAAACCATTCTTATGGCATATGCGAAGCAGTTTGGAATTACGAAGCTGAAGCATGTGATTCCGGGAGGGGACTGCGGACAGGCCTCTATCCGGAACGGGGTATATGAGCTGGAAAAGCATTACGGGAAAGAGGATATTGTGCTGATTCATGATGCGATTCGTCCCATGGTTTCGCAGGAAATCATTTCCGATGCCATTGTGAAGGCACAGAAATATGGCTCCGCAGTGGCGGCGGTTCCATGTGCGGAGGCGATGCTTGTTGTGGCGGAGGATGCACAGGAGGAAGAGGTTGTTTCGTCCGGAGCGGTATTTCCGCGGCAGCAGCTAAAGAGGACGCAGACGCCGCAGGCATTTCCGATAGGAAAAATATGCGCGGTTCACAGAAAGGCGGTAGAGCAGGGAAGGCTGAATTCAGTCGCTTCCTGCACGCTTATGATTGAAATGGGAGAACAGGTGTTCTTTTCGGCGGGGTCAGAGAAAAATATCAAGCTTACGACAACGGAGGATATTGATGTTTTTAAGGCGCTGCTGCAGGCAAAACAGGCAGAATGGATTCATTAGGAGGAAAAAGCGATGTATTTGCATCTGGCAGAGAACCGTTGGTACAACAGCAGTCTGCGCAGCACCCTGGACAGCGTACAGGATACGGGCAGGCTGTTTCATAAGACCTTTTATATTGCGGGCGCGTCAGGCCTGATTGGCTCTTATCTGGTTGATACGCTGTTGTATGCAAACAGGATTATGGATGCGGATATTACGGTTTATGCCGCAGGTAGAAGCAGCGAAAGGCTGAGGGAAAGGTTTGCTTATGCTGCAGATACGGCCCGGCTGCATTTCGTTGAGCAGGATGTTATGGAGCCGCTCAAATCGGAGCCCCGTGCGGACTATATCATTCATGGGGCGAGCAACGCATATCCGGCGGCGTTTCGCAGGTATCCGGCAGAAACAGTCATGAGCAATGTGCTGGGAACGGAGCAGCTTTTAAAATTTTCCGCAGCTTTGCCGGGCAGCCGGCTGTTATATATTTCATCGGGAGAGGTTTACGGCGAGGGCTGTCCGGATGAAAAGGGGTACAGGGAGCAGGAGCTGGGGTATGTGGATTCGATGTGTACGCGTTCCTGCTATCCCAATGGGAAACGGACGGCGGAAACATTATGTATGGCATACAGAGAGGAATTTGGAGTGGATGCGGTTGTTGTCCGGCCCTGTCATACCTATGGACCGAATATGACGGCGGCAGATAATCGTGCCAATGTACAGTTTATCAGGGAGGCGCTGGCCGGCAGGGACATTGTCATGTACAGCAGAGGGGAGAACATCCGTTCCTACTGTTATATCGGAGATTGTGTATCAGCCCTTATCACGGTTCTTTTAAAAGGAATTGCGGGAAATGCATATAATATTGCAAATAAACATGCAATTTGCACAATTGCACAGTTTGCAAAAGAGGTTGCAGTGCAGACGGGAACAAATGTGGTTTATAAAATTCCGGATGAAGAGAATAAGAAGGAACAGACGCGCATCATGCATGCTGTCTTAAACAGCGAAAAGCTTGAGGCGCTCGGCTGGGAAGGAAAATACGGCGTGTCAGAGGGAATACGGCATACGCTGGAAGTTCTGAAAGGGTAAAAAAGACAGGTCCGGTGTCGAATGGGGTAAGAATATGGGATATTTGGTTACGGGACTGTTGTCTCTCGGAGCGTTTATAAAGAAAAATTCAAAAAGTGTATTTATTATGATATTCCTGCTGCTCTGGGTGCTGATCGGACTGAGTGTGGCGAATCCGGATCATGGGAATTATAAGCTGGTTTACGATAATATTAATGATAAAGCATTTTTGAATACCTATCATGCCGGGCTGGCAAATGAATCCGGTTTCCGTCTGCTGTGCAAGATTTTTTATAATCTTGGCTTCAGCTATCAGATGTTTTTGGTGCTCTTTTCTTTCACGGGATTATTTTTAATTGCAAAGGCAGTCTGGAAATATTCGTATAATCCGAATGTGGTCATGATTTTTTATTTGATTTTTCCGTTTTCCATTGATTATGTTCAAATCAGAACCTTTATGGCGAGCGCCATTGTTGTTTACGCGCTGCAGTTTTTGGTGGTAGATGAGAAAAAAAGTGTTTCCAAATATGTAATCAGTGTTCTGCTTGCGTGTACCATACATGTTTCCGCAGTATTTTATCTGATTCTTGTCCTGATACGCTACATGAATTTAAGACAGTGCTATTTTTTCTGCAGCATTGGAATTTTTACGCTGATTGTTTTTTATCTGAATGTGGATTTTATAGCAAATGTTTTATCCGTTTTTCTGCCGGCCAATAAAATTAAGAGCTGGCTGTCAGGGGAGTCCACCCGTCCGTTTATATCCAGCTTTGGCGTGGTCGTGGTTCGGGTGAGCTGGATGATTCTAATAGAATATTTTTACCGTGCCTATAAGAGAAAGGTCAGGAAAGGCATTGCAAAGAGAGATACGATTGTTGAAAATTTGTACAAATGCAACGTGGTGCTGCTTGTTATGCTTGGATTGGAGATTTTTACGAAGCAGTATGAAAGAATCGGAAGAATTACATTTTTGCTCGGCTACATTATATTCGAACGTTTGTTTGAATTAAGGAGGACGCGGGCATTGCCTTGGATGTTTGTGATTAAAGTGTAGTTGGCATTTTATTTTTTCGTCT
>CANOFI010000110.1 GCA_947565255.1 uncultured Lachnospiraceae bacterium | reverse complement strand
GGCTTTAAATTTATTTCTCAAATCGACAAGAAGGTGATAAAAGATGATAAATCAAAAACTGGTTGTTTCAATTGGGTATTTATGGTACAATACTAGTATAAGAAACGTAAAAGAACCACAATATAGGTATCAGGCAATTGCAGGGAAAATAAGTTTTCATAATTGTACACACAATTGATACAATTCTATTTTCTTGCAGCGGCTGTTTGATTTTATTACACGGAGGTATGATTATGCAGGATTTTATCAGAATTCATAAAAATGACAATGTGGCGGTAGCATTAAAGCCGCTTCCGGAAGGAAAAGTGTACAAAATCGACGGGAACGAGGTAACCCTGATTGAAGAAATCCCCCAGGGGCACAAGTTCGCTCTCAAAGATATCTGCACGGGTGAGGAGATTATCAAATATGGGTTTCGAATAGGAACGGCGAAGGAAGATGTGGAGAAGGGCGGATGGGTGCATGTCCAGAATGTCAAAACAGCGCTTGGAGACCTTCTTGAATACAGTTATCACCCGACAGGTTTTGAACTGGAGCAGACAGAGACGGCCTACTTTGACGGATACAAGAGGAAGAACGGGAAAGTCGGCGTCCGCAATGAGTTATGGATTATTCCGACAGTGGGCTGCGTCAATTCCATTGCATCTGCAATGGCAAACCAGGCGCAGTATTTGAAAAAAGGAAGCATAGAGGAGATTGTTGCATTTCCACATCCGTACGGATGTTCTCAGATGGGGGACGACCAGGAAAATACAAGACAGATTCTGGCAGATTTAATTAACCATCCGAACGCAGGGGGTGTTCTCGTGCTGGGGCTTGGCTGTGAGAACAGCAATATTGAAGAGATTAAAAAGCATATGAGCGAGTGTGACGAGGAGCGTGTCCGCTTTTTGGTATGCCAGGAGTCAGACGATGAAATGGCAGACGGGTTAAAATTATTAGAAGAGCTGGCAGAATATGCCGGGCAGTTCAAACGTGAAAAATGTGACGCCTCCAGTCTGATTATCGGAATGAAATGCGGAGGTTCAGACGGGCTGTCCGGGATTACGGCGAATCCGACGGTCGGCGCATTTTCGGACATCCTGATTTCGAAAGGCGGAACGACGATTCTTACAGAGGTGCCGGAAATGTTCGGAGCCGAAACACTGCTTATGGACCGCTGTGCGAATGAAGAGCTGTTCCACAAGACTGTAGATTTGATCAATAATTTTAAAAATTATTTTACCAGCCATAACCAGACGATTTATGAAAACCCTTCTCCGGGCAACAAAAAGGGCGGCATTTCGACTTTGGAGGACAAGTCTTTAGGGTGTACGCAAAAGTCAGGAAGCGCACTCGTAAAGGGTGTGTTAGAGTATGGCGAGCAGGTGCAGGAAAAGGGATTAAACCTTTTGAGTGCACCCGGAAACGACCTGGTAGCATCCACCGCGCTTGCGGCATCCGGGGCACACATTGTGCTGTTTACAACCGGAAGGGGAACGCCGTTTGCATCGCCGGTGCCGACTGTAAAGATTTCCAGCAATTCCAAGCTGCACGGTAAGAAGACCAACTGGATTGATTTCAATGCCGGAAGGCTGGTGGAGGATATGCCGATGGAGGAGCTTTCGATGGATTTGTTCCAATATGTGTTGGAGGTCGCGTCCGGTCGGAAGGTAAAGGCAGAGGAAGCAGGATTTCATGACATGGCGATTTTCAAGCAGGGTGTGACACTGTAAAATATTTGTACAGCAGCAAAGGAGAGGAAAAATGGCGGATAAAAAATTACCAAGGGAAATGACCGGTGCGGAGCTGGCTTCCATGTTAAAGAGCAGCATCAATTTTAAAAGCCTGGGCGGCATGCGCTGTCCGGAGTTGAATTTGTCCGAGGAGGACATGCAGTGGTGGCGGGATGCCAAGGTTGGCATGTTTATTCACTGGGGGTTGTATTCCATTCTCGGAAGAGGAGAATGGGTGCGCCACAACGAACAGATTCCCTGGGACGAATACTGTGCGCTGGCGGATGAATTTGTTCCTGAAAATTTTGACATACATGAGTGGACCAGTCTTGCAAAGGATTTCGGCGCAAAATACACGGTCATGGTGACAAGGCATCATGATGGCTTTGCCCTCTGGGACAGTCCGGGAAGCTATCAGGGATTCACAAGCTGGCAAACCGGGGCAAAGCGTGACTTTGTAAAAGAATATACGGACGCAGCGCGCGAGGCAGGCCTGCGCGTAGGCGTTTATTATTCTCCGATGGACTGGCGTTTTCCGGGGTATTTTGACCCGGAGGGAGAGAAGGACCCTTCCAATGCGACGAGCGCACTGGAGATGAAGCTGCAGTGCTACCGCCAGGTAGAGGAACTTTGCAGCAAATATGGGCCGATTGACATTTTGTGGTATGATGGCTCCTGGCTGAACCACAGCGGAAGCGATACGACCAGCGCCTGGCTGTGGGAGCCGGTAAAATTAAATAAGATTGCCCGGAAGTACAATCCCAAAACGATTATGAATCCGCGTTCCGGCTGGGAAGGCAATTTCTACTGCGATGAAGGCTCGCATGAGATTACCGGCGGTATCATTCCGGTTCCGTGGGAAAAAAACATGTGTGTCTGCACCGGAACAAGCTGGGGCTGGATGGCGGATGACCCGGTGTCGGATTTTGACTGGTTAATCAAAATGATGGTGGATGTGGTCTGCCGTGACGGCAACTGGCTGGTCAACATCGGACCGGACAGAAACGGACATGTACCCGCGCCCGTTGTTGCGCGCATGAAAGAAATCGGCGCATGGCTTGGAGAAAACGGCGAAACAATCTACAAGACGCGCGGCGGTCCGATTGAGCCGGTGGATAACGTGTATGGCACGACCTGCCGCGGCAACCAGATTTTCCTGCATATTACGGATACGGATGCATTTCGGGGGATGACATTGCCGGCAATTCCGTATACAATTGAGAAAGCACAATATAAGGGACAGGCAATTGTGTTTGAGCAGAAGGCAGACGGGATAAAAGTGACCCTGCCGGAAGGACTCGAAAAAGAAGCCGATACGATTATTACATTTTCGTTGAAAGAACAGGTGAAACAGGCGCAAAAGGCGGATATCTATTTTACAGGGAAGGAATAGAAGAATGGAAACAGCAGTAAAAACATATGAAATCAGCGAAAATATTTTGCGTGTAGTCTGTACGGCATCCGATACGGTAAAGCAGCCGTATCTGGTGCGGGAACAGCCGGCGTTTGACGGAATCTGCCTGCTTGGCACGGACAAGAAAAAAGAGGCATGTTCCGTGATTGGGAATGGAGAACATTTGTTCGAACAAAAGGGATTTACACTGGAGCCAAAAGAAGTTTTTCGCTATACCTTTGAGGGAGAAAAGCCGGTTGTTGTGACGAAGAAGACCGTGGACGGCGAGCGGTCGTTTGTAGAAAATGCGAAAACCATTAAAGTCGGTGATGCCTACGAGGCCAGGGTTCAGTTTGCGATTGCGCCCGACGAGGCGATTTACGGTCTTGGACAGCATGAAAACGGGGTTTTTAATTATCGGAATGTAACAGAATATCTGTATCATAATAATATGAAAATTCCGATGCCAGTCTTTTTGTCTTCCAAAAATTATGCCGTTTTTTTTGACTGCGCGAGCATGATGGTCTATGAGGAGAAGGATAATGTCATTACCATGACCTTGGATGCAGTGGACCAGATTGATTATTACGTCATTTACGGAACCTGTTTTGACGATTTGGTTGCGGGTATCCGCAGGCTTACCGGTGAGGCGGTTATGCTGCCGAAATGGGCGTTTGGCTACATACAGTCTAAGGAAAGGTATAAGACGCAGGATGAAATTTTAGAGGTTGCGGAGGAATTTAAGAAGCGGGAGATCCCGCTTGGATGTATCGTTCTTGACTGGCTTTCCTGGGAAGATGGAAAATGGGGGAATATGATTTTTGACAAAAGCCGTTTTCCGGACGCAAAGGCGATGGTGGATGAGCTGCACAAAAAAGGCGTGGCATTTATGATTTCGATCTGGCCGAACCGCAAGGAGGGCTGTGAAAACCATACGGAGTTTGCCAGGGCCGGCAAATTATTATGCAACAATTCCAATTATGATGCCTTTGACGAGGAAGCGAGAGACATTTACTGGAAGCAGTGCGAGCGTGAACTGTTTGCAGCGGGGACAGACGCGTGGTGGTGTGATTCCTCGGAGCCGTTTACACCGGACTGGAATGGTGAAAAGAAGCGCCCGGATGATGTGCGGTATCAGATGGCGAAGGAGTCAACGAATCAGTATTTGGATGCAAGAAATTCCAATGCGCATCCGCTTGTGCATGCACAGGGGATTTATGAGCACCAGAGAGCGGCCTGCCGGACAAAGCGTGTCTGTAACCTGACGCGTTCCGGATATCCGGGAATACAGCGTTACGGGACAATTTTATGGTCCGGTGACATTGCTGCGACATGGGAGGTGTACCGGAACCAGATTGCGGAAGGACTGAGCATGTCAATGTCCGGTATTCCGTACTGGACACTGGATGCGGGCGCATTTTTTGTCGGGAGCACACAATGCTTCCGCCGCTGGTCAAACAATCCGGAAGCGACTGCCTCCTGGTTCTGGAGCGGACTTTTTGAAGATGGTGTGGCGGATTTGGGTTACCGTGAATTGTATACAAGATGGCTGCAGCTGGCGGCATTTTTGCCGGTGATGCGCTCACACGGAACCGATACGCCGAGAGAACCGTGGCAGTTTGGGGAGAAAGGCACAGTATATTACGACACGATTGTCAAATACATTAATCTGCGCTACAGGCTTCTGCCGTATACCTATTCCCTGGCGGCACAGGTGTTATCGGGCGGTTACACGATGATGCGGAGCCTGATGTTTGACTTTGCCGGTGATGAGAAGGTAAAAGATATCAAATATGAATATATGTATGGTCCCGCATTTCTGGTGGCTCCGGTGCTGGAGGCCTGTGCGTACGGTCCGGACAGTACACCGCTTGGGAAAGAGCCTGTGCAGGAGGTTTATCTGCCGGAGGGCAGCAGGTGGTATGCGTATGAAACAAAAGAATTGTATGAAGGTGGACAAACAATTCAAACAATTGCGGCAATTGACACAATTCCGGTTTTTGTAAGGGCTGGCTCCATTATTCCGGTTGCGGATAATTGTTTATCGGATAAAGATGGGAGCGCTGAGCCGGATACAATAGAAATTTATGCCGGGAATCACGGAATGTTCGTATTATATCTGGATAATGGAACAGACTATAGTTATGAGAAAGGTGAGTATGCATCCATTCCATTTATCTGGAACCAGGAGCAGCAGGCGCTTGCAATCGGTGCGTCTGTCGGGAATTATCCGGTGCCGGGAGAGTTTGTGATCCGTCTGGTCAGGGAGGATAAAACCGTAACGGAGAAGCCGGTTGTCTATGCGGGCGAAGAGGTGATTGTACAGTTTTAAAATCAAAAAAGAAAGGAATCAGGAAGCATGAGTATGAAAATGTCTTTTAGATGGTATGGGGATGACGACCCGGTAACCTTAACGAACATTCGTCAAATTCCAAATATGTATTCGATTGTAACAGCGGTGTATGACGTTCCGGCCGGAGAGGTCTGGAGCCGGGAAAGCATTGCGGATCTGAAGAAAAAGACCGAAGATGCGGGTCTGGCCTTTGAAGTGATTGAAAGTGTTCCGGTTCATGAGGACATCAAGCTTGGCAAAGATACGCGTGACCGCTATATTGAAAATTACAAAGAAAATATCCGCCGCCTGGGAGAGGCCGGTGTGAAATGCATCTGCTATAATTTTATGCCTGTATTTGACTGGACAAGAACACAGTTAGACCACGAATTAGAAGATAAATCCACATCGCTTGTCTATTATCAGGAGCAGGTGGAAAAAATGGACCCGCTGACCGGAGAGTTAAATCTGCCGGGCTGGGACAGCAGCTACACAAAAGAGAGTCTGAAGGAAGTATTTGACGAATATTCCAAAATTACGGAGGAGGATTTGTGGAGCAATCTCAAATATTTTCTGGAGGCTATTATTCCGGTGGCAGAAGCGTGCGATATTAAGATGGCGATTCATGAGGATGACCCGTGCTGGTCGATTTTCGGACTGCCGCGCATCATTACGGATGAGAAAAATTTAGACCGGTTCTTAAAATTAGTGGACAGCAAATACAACGGACTGACCTTTTGTACGGGTTCTCTTGGCTGTTCCTGCAAAAATGACCTGGTAAAAATGATTGCAAAATATACCAGGATGGGACGTGTACATTTTGTGCACATGAGAAATGTCAAGGTGCTTGACGATGGAAAGGGATTTGAGGAACGCGCGCATTACTCGGACTGCGGTTCTCTCGACATGTATGCGATTATGAAGGCGCTGTATGACAATGGATTTGACGGTTATATAAGGCCGGACCACGGGCGTATGATTTGGGGCGAGACCGGAAGACCGGGATACGGGCTGTATGACCGTGCTCTGGGCGCAACTTATTTAAACGGACTTTGGGAAGCAATTAGCAAGGCCGGCAAATAAGACGGTTCGGTAAACAGATACGTAAGTAATCATATTACCCAGACTCGTCACTGCAAATAAGACTTTCGCGATTACCGAGGAACCGTATGGCTGCAAGGAGGGGAACCGTGTGAAATTATTTAGTAAAGAATTTCTTGAAAAAGAATATGGCGGAGATAAAAATAAAGGATGGACAGAGGTGACCTCCCAGCCGCTGGAATCTCATGAAAAAGAATACGATATGGGATTAAAGCTGCTGCTGACGGCGCTGGCTGCAAGTTTGTTTCTCAGTCTGCTGGGTCTGGTTTTTCAGGGAGGAACGATGCTGTCCCAGGGAATCGGCCTGCTGAAGGAAGTTGGGGTGCGGCTTTTGGATTTTCATTTGCCTGCCGGGTATTTTTCGTGGCATCCTGCGCTTACGCAGATTGTATTTATTATTCTGGAGATGTTTTTGGCAGCATTTGTCCTCTCAAAAAGCAAAGCCGGAAGAGTATTTTATATTGCGGTGAGCCTGCTTGCCGTTCTGGGTGAGCTTGGTCTTGTACTTGGCTGGTTTTCGCCGGAATCTGTTATGGCAGGGGAACAGTATCTGGAAAAGCCATGGGCTTTTGCGGTTTCTTTTGCGCAGATAGCTGTTCATGTGATAGCGCTTGCGCTTCTTTTTGTGAATAAAAGGGTAAAATTATTTTTGAACTATCATGTGTTATAAGCAAGACGGCTGCAGTACCTTCCGGAGGTTGGACTGCAGCCGGATATCTTAATCTTTTTTCGGTCGGATTGTCTTGGAAAGCAGGATGCCGGACAGGCGTGCAAGCCAGAAAATAGGCAATAAAAACGGCATTTTCTGCAAAATTGGATACCGGTTGGACATAATATCCAGACCAGGAAAAATTTTCTCTCGCTCATCGGAGGAAAGCTGTCTGTCATCTGTTCCTGAGACGGAAACCTTGGCGGCTGCGGATTCTTCGCTCAGGGCAAAATGCTCACCAACCCCATAGGAAAAAATATGCTGTTCCATCTCTTCATACAAAGTCTGATTGGTGAGGTTTTCAGCTCCGCCAAACCAAATCCAGGCCAGCTCTTCGATGTAAAATGAAAATATCCCCAAATTTAATTTGTTTAATTCTTTGGCGATTAATTCGCGGTCCAAAATGGAATCCGATATACCTTCTCATTTTTATTTTCGTCCTTATTTTCCTCCCCTTCA
>CANOFI010000109.1 GCA_947565255.1 uncultured Lachnospiraceae bacterium | reverse complement strand
AAAAAAAATGAATCTTTTCCGAAAAAAAAGTATACGAAATGGTTTGATTATGATAAAATAAAATTCGTGCTGCAGATTCGTAACCGGGAACCGGGTGACCGGATAGCCCTTTTTTCGGATGGGCGAAGCAAAAAGTTAAAGGATTATTTTATTGATGCAAAGATTCCTGTCAGGCAGAGAGATGTCTGGCCGCTGGTGGCGGACGGCTCTCAGATTGTCTGGATTGCTGGCGGCAGAATGAGCGAGAGTTATAAAATTGATTCCGAAACGGTTACTGTTCTGGAAATCTCCTGCTGCGGGGATGGGACAAAAAAAGATGAAGAATATAAGATAAATTGGAGGAATGGAGAAGAGGCAACGGAGGATAAAGATGGTAGAGGTAAAATCGATGAAGCAGCTGTTTACAGAAGAGCAGATTAAACAGCGTATTTGTGAACTGGGTGCACAGATTACAAAAGAGTATGCCGGAAAAGAAATTAAGTTAATCGGCGTGCTCAGGGGCGCGAGTGTGTTTTATGCGGAACTGGCCATGCGGATTGCTTTGCCGGTGCGCTTTGATTTTGTATCGGTGTCAAGCTATAAAGACGGGACAGAGTCTACCGGACGGATTCAGATTCGCAAGGAACCGGATGAACCGGTAAGAGGAGAACATGTAATTCTTGTGGAAGATATTATTGATACGGGCAGAACGCTCAAACAGCTGCGTGGATTACTGGAGGACAGAGGCGCTGCCAGTGTTTCCCTGGCCGCACTTTTGGATAAACCGTCCAGAAGGGTGACCGATTTGCATGCAGATTATGTTGGGTTTGAGATACCGGACGCATTTGTGGTCGGGTTTGGTCTCGATTACGCCCAGTATTATAGAAATCTGCCGTATATTGGCATTGTAGAAGTATAGATTTGGAAAATTACTGAAGAAAGTATAAAAAAGTGAAGGGAGGCATGTTGCCGTGAATAAGAAGCTGGGAAAAATCAGTTTTTTGCTTGTGCTGCTTTTGGCAGGCGTGATGGTATTTTCGTTTGCAGGAGATTTGTTCAGAAAAAAAGATGATTACTCATATGCGCAATTCAAAGAGGATATAAAAGAGGATGAGGTAAAAAATGTTAAGATTCAACAGAATGAAGAGGTTCCGACAGGTAAAATCCTTGTAACGCTGGATGATGGCACAAAAGAGGAACTGAATGTGCCGGATACGCAGGTGATTGTAAATTATCTGGAAAAATTGGAATTTGAGGATTATAAAATCATGGAAGTGGAAAAGGAGAGCTGGCTCATCACCATTCTGCTCCCCTGCCTTGCATCATTTGTAGTCGTATTTTTAGTATTTTCCATTTTCAGCAACCAGGGAACTGGCGGCGGCGGAAGCAAAATGATGAATTTTGGGAAGAGCCGCGCCAAAATGAACACGGATGTCATTAAAAAATATTCGTTTCAGAGTGTAGCTGGTCTGGATGAAGAAAAAGAAGAGTTAAAGGAAATTGTGGATTTCCTGAAATATCCGCAGAAATTCATTCAGGTTGGGGCGAGAATTCCGAAAGGAGTGCTTTTGGTCGGCCCTCCCGGAACGGGAAAAACATTGCTGGCCAAAGCAGTTGCCGGAGAAGCAGGCGTTCCATTTTTCAGTATTTCCGGTTCGGATTTTGTCGAAATGTTTGTCGGCGTGGGTGCATCCCGTGTCCGCGATTTATTTGAGGAGGCAAAGAAAAATTCTCCCTGCATTATTTTTATCGATGAGATTGATGCTGTTGCAAGACGCCGCGGAAGCGGTATGGGCGGCGGCCACGATGAGAGGGAGCAGACGCTGAACCAGCTGCTTGTAGAGATGGACGGATTTGGTGTCAATGAGGGTATTATTGTGATGGCGGCGACAAACCGCGTGGATATTCTGGACCCTGCAATTCTCCGTCCGGGCCGATTTGACCGTAAGGTTGGTGTCGGCAGGCCGGATATCAAAGGACGCAAGGAAATTCTGGATGTGCATGCCAAGGGAAAACCCCTCGCCGAGGATGTGGATTTGGAGGAAATTGCACAGACAACCGCGGGCTTTGTAGGTGCGGACCTTGAGAATTTACTGAATGAGAGTGCGATTCTGGCGGCCAGGGAGGACCGGAGCTATATTATGCAGAAGGATATCAGCAGGGCATTTTTAAAAGTCGGGGTCGGTCCTGAGAAAAAGAGCCGCGTGGTATCTGCAAAGGAAAAAGAGATCACGGCATATCATGAAGCAGGCCATGCGATTTTGTTTCATTTGCTGCCGGACGTGGGACCGGTATATACGGTATCCATTATTCCGACCGGGATTGGTGCGGCGGGTTACACGATGCCGCTTCCTGAAAAGGATGAAATGTTTAATACAAAAGGAAAAATGCTGCAGAATATTATGGTAGATTTGGGAGGCCGCATCGCGGAAGAACTGGTGTTCGATGATATTACAACCGGTGCATCCCAGGATATCAGGCAGGCAACTGAGGTTGCCAAATCAATGGTTATGAAATACGGCATGTCGGATGCGGTTGGCCTGATTAATTACGATGAAGGCGACGAGGTGTTCCTTGGAAGAGATCTGGGACATACAAGAAGCTACGGCGAATCCGTGGCAACCAAGATTGATGAAGAAGTAAAACGGATTATTGATGAGTGCTATGGTAAGGCGAAGGAAATCATTGTTGCAAATAAGGGAGTGCTTGAGCACTGCGCCAGTCTTCTGATGAAAAAAGAAAAGGTCGGAAGAGAGGAGTTTGAAGCGCTTTTTGAGTAAGAAGTGGAATTATCTTTACAGGGAGGGCGTTGATGTATACAGTAAAAACAAAAGAGTGTTTTGATGCGGCGCATTTTCTTGCCGGGTATGACGGAAAATGCAGCAATCTTCACGGACACCGGTGGCAGGTGGAGGTGGAGGTGCAGGCGCAGGAGCTGGATGCGGGGGAAATGGTCGTTGATTTTACAAGGTTAAAAAAGGATTTAAAACAGCTGGCAGAGGAGCTGGACCACTGCATGATAATCGAAGAAGGTTCTCTGCATGAAAACACGATGCAAGCGTTAAAAAGCGAGCGGTTTCGTGTGGTGGAGGTGCCCTTTCGGCCGACAGCGGAACGGTTTGCGAAATATTTTTTTGAAAAAATGAGCAGTATGGGACATGCAGTCAAAAAAACGGTTGTTTATGAGACGCCCAATAACTGTGCGGCATATGAGAAATAGAGGGTTGAACGATGGCAGAATATAAAGTGGCGGAGCTGTTTGCCAGCATTAACGGTGAGGGCCGGAAGGCGGGCCAGCTTGCAGTATTTGTGCGGTTTGCCGGATGCAATTTAAGCTGCAGCTATTGTGATACCGCATGGGCAAATGAGCCGGGAGTGCCATACCAGAAACTGTCCGGCAAAGACATTGTGGGCTGCGTTTTAAAAAGCGGTATCAAAAATGTGACGCTGACCGGCGGAGAACCGCTGCTGCAGCCGGATATCAGAGTGTTGCTGGAAGAGCTGGCAGAGGAGAAAGTGGAAATTGAAATCGAAACGAATGGAAGTATCCCCATCAAATCTTATGATGATATAAGAGGTCATCTGAGCATGACAATGGATTATAAGCTGCCGTCCAGCGGAATGGAAAAGAACATGTGTTCGGACAATTTCCGGCATCTGTTCCCGCAGGATACGGTAAAGTTTGTGTGCGGGGATAAAAAAGATTTGGAAAGGGCAGCGCAGATTGCGGAGCGGTTTGGGCTGACTGATATTTGTGCGGTATATTTCAGTCCGGTGTTTGGAGAGATAAAAGCGGAAGAAATGGTTTCATTTATGAAAGAAAGAAAGCTGAACGGAATCAGTCTGCAGCTTCAGCTGCACAAATTTATTTGGGACCCGCAGAAAAGAGGTGTGTAGTGTGGCAATCGATACAGAAGCAATCAAAATACATATCAGAGGAATATTAGAGGCACTCGGAGATGACCCGGAGCGCGAGGGATTAAAAGAGACGCCGGACAGGGTGGCGAGAATGTATGAGGAAGTATTTGAAGGCATGCAGTATTCCAATGAAGAAATTGCGGAACGGTTTGGAAAAACCTTTGAAGATGGCATGCGGTTTTCGGACAGTTCGCGTGATATGGTCGTGGTAAAGGATATTGAGGCATTCAGTTACTGCGAGCATCATCTGGCTTTAATGTATGACATGAAAGTGACCGTAGCGTATTTTCCGAAAAGCAAAATAATTGGTCTCAGCAAAATTGCGAGAATTGTGGATATGGCGGCCAAACGGCTTCAACTGCAGGAGCGTATCGGCGCGGATGTAGCGGAAATTATGCAGATGGTTACGGAATCAGAGGATGTAGCAGTTTTCATTCAGGCAAGCCATAGCTGTATGACGGCGAGAGGCATAAAAAATGTGCCCGCAAAAACATTTACGACAACTCTGCGCGGAAGATTCGAGCGTGAGCCGGAACTTTTATCACAGATTCGTTAACAGAAAGGAAGCGGAACATGAAAGCATTGGTGCTGGCGAGCGGCGGTGTAGATAGTTCAACCTGTCTTGGCCTGGCGGTGTCAAAGTATGGAAAAGAACACGTAGCGGCGCTTGCAATGTCCTATGGGCAAAAACATGTAAAGGAACTGGAATGTGCCGGGAAAGTTGCAGATTACTACGAAGTTTCACTGTATACGATGGATTTATCAAAAATTTTTCAGTACAGCAACTGTTCTTTGCTGCAGCATTCCAGCGAAGAAATTCCAAAACAGTCATATGCAGAGCAGATGGAAAAGACAGGCGGGACGCCGGTTTCTACTTATGTACCGTTTCGAAACGGTCTGTTTCTCTCGGCAGCGGCAAGTTTTGCGCTGTCAAAGGACTGTTCTGTCCTCTATTACGGGGCGCACAGTGACGATGCGGCAGGAAGTGCCTATCCAGACTGCAGCGACGCGTTTCACTTTGCAATGAGCCGGGCGGTTTACGAAGGCAGCGGGCGCCAGCTTCAGGTGGAGGCCCCATTTCTCCATCTCACAAAAGCAGAGGTGGTCAGGAAAGGGTTAGAGCTGGGTGTACCGTATCATTTGACATGGAGCTGCTACGAAGGTGCGGACAAACCCTGCGGGGTGTGCGGTACGTGTATTGACAGGCAGAAGGCATTTGAAATGAACGGAGTAAAAGATCCGATTTTGTTGTAAAAGATGAGGAGAACTGATATGAGTACAAGAACGCAGGAGGAAACAAAGGGCATTACCCTTCTGGGAAATCAAAACGTTTCCTATGAACAGGATTATGTGCCGCAGGTGCTTGAGACATTTGATAATAAGCATCCCGACCATGATTATTTTGTAAAATTTAACTGTCCGGAGTTCACCAGCCTTTGTCCGATTACGGGGCAGCCCGATTTTGCAACTCTTTACATTTCTTATGTGCCGGATATAAAAATGGTGGAGAGCAAATCATTAAAGCTGTATCTGTTCAGCTTTCGCAATCATGGTGATTTTCATGAGGACTGTGTCAATATTATTATGAAAGACCTGATTGCATTAATGAATCCGAAATATATAGAGGTGTGGGGGAAATTTACGCCGCGGGGCGGGATTTCCATTGACCCGTACTGCAATTATGGAAGGCCGGGAACACCGTGGGAAAATGTCGCTTGGGAGCGCCTGAGCCGGCATGATTTGTATCCCGAAAAAATAGATAACCGCTGAGCTTCCATCTGCTGCATTGACAGCGGCGGGGATGCTGCGTCCGCCGGGCTAAGGATGAGTGCGGCGGTGCTTTATGGCAAAAAGATGCAGGACGCAGAGAAAAAGAACGATAAAAACGCTGCCGATAAAAACAGTAAAAACAGCAGTAGCCATATCAAAGAAAAATCCTTCCGGGAGCAGACGGATCAGCCAGTCTTTCTCCGGGTCGAGAAGCCAGAGGTCATTGGAAAAAAACAAATGGTGAAAAGCAGTAAAAGCCTGGTTGAAATGAAAGGCTATGACGGCTCCGAGCAGTCCGGCAATGGCTGTAAGGACCAAAAAGGTTCCGATGATGCAGCGTGCCAGCGTCCGCCGGATGAAAAGGTCCGGTTTAAGTGTTTCGAAAGCATCAGAGCCATCAGAAGATGGAGAGGATGGAGAGCGGAAACAGAATTGTCCGTTTTTCCAAAAATACCGGGATGCCAGCCATAATAGAATCAAAATTGCGGCAGCAAGCCCAACTGCAATCCGCCGGATCCATATTGCGAAAGAAAACAATACTTTTACGTCCTTCATATGCAGAATTTCCCGCTCTGAAAAAAAGAGCCGTTCTTTCCCGTTTACCACAGCGCGAAAGGTGGTAAGGGTCTCTTCTTTTCCCTTTAAATAATCAATCAGATAATCAGATACGCGGAGCACTTCCGGCAGTTCCATGGATGCATAAGAAGTCACATCGTATTTTTGGAAGGTGTCCTTATAAAAATTTTTGCGGTAATAAATACAATAATCAAAGGCGCTGACCAGTAAAATTATAAAAAGGCACAGCGCAAGCACAATACCGCATATGCGTGTCATCCATCTCATAAAAAACGCTCCTTTCCGGTGCCGTCTTATAATTGTCTAAATTGTACATACATTTACAACAATTAATTGGGTTCACAGCAATGCCTCCGCCGTTCAATATCGGAGTAATCATTATTGCTAATTACTGTAACATGCGCCAGCGTCTGCTGTCAATGGCTATGTAGGGAAAATGCATTTAAAATATGCCAGATTCAGAAGTTCTTCCTGATCTTTTTCAGGAAGCTTTTGAAATAAAAAAAGAAGTTTTTTTTCAGTTGTGTTCAGGTGATGATATTTTTTCATATTTTCATGCCTGCTGTAAAAGTCCAGAAATTCCGGGTACATTTCCGCTTCATAATTTTGCGAATAATAAGGAATAGATTCTTTTAAAAGGGATTCTTTTTTCATGGGATATGCGTCAAGAAAATAAGAAAGTGGCAAATGATATAGTTCGGAAAGCTGTATGAGAAAATCGGTATCCGGCATGGTAGCCGTTCGTTCATAATAGGCGTATGCCTGTCTTGAGATGCCAAGATGCTTTGCAACCTGTGTTTGTGTGTAATTTTTTGAAATCCGGAGTTTGCGCAGAAAACTCTCCTGGATTTTTGACATGAAATCCCCTCCTTGATAAAACTGTAGATAAACCAGAAATTGCGTTCAGAAAACCAAATGTAAAAGTATTATAAATAAATTGAAAAAAAAAGTCAATAGAAAGATGCATTTGCAAAAAGAAGAGCCGGATTATTTCCGAAGACTTAAGCTGCTGTTGTGGTAAGCGTCATCATAGGTGACATCCCTGTCAAACCAGTCGGGAGGACAAAAGGCATTTGCCTCTTCTTCCGATTCAAATTCTACCTCAGCGATAACCAGAGGCGCAAAGGGCTCGTCAAAAATGTCCAGTTCGATGGTATATTTCTCTTGAAATGGTATATTATAGCGTTTTTTGGAAATAATATTGCCGTCAGTTTTCTGTAATAAATGCTGATAGCCTTTTTCAGTAAGAGGAAGATTGTATTCCTCATGTGCCAGTATTCCCCGGCCCTTGTAAGTAAGATAAAAGGAATCATCTTCTCTTCGCACCCGTACAACGGGATCTGTATTTAAGTAGCCCTGTTCAATTACATGAAAAGGGTATTGTTCCAGATGTTCGGGGAAATGACGAAATATACGCAGTACAGTGTGCTGGTAAAGGAACTTCCATGCTGGCGCAGGCCAAAAACC
>CANOFI010000108.1 GCA_947565255.1 uncultured Lachnospiraceae bacterium | reverse complement strand
CGAACTGCCTGGAGCATATCTGAAAATGCTCTGCACAGCGAAAAAGGAGGAATGTATATGGCACAGATCCGTGTAAATAATCTTACTTTTTATTATGATGGAAGCTTTGATACTATTTTTGAGAATATTTCTTTTTCCATTGATACAAATTGGAAATTAGGCTTTATAGGCCGAAACGGCAAGGGAAAAACAACCTTTTTGAAATTACTGCTCGGAAAATACACATACAAAGGAACCATACACGCAGCTACGGTGTTTGACTATTTTCCATATTCCATTACGGAACAGAGAATGCGGCTTTCAGCGGCCGATTTTATCGAAGAGCTTAAAGCGGGATGTGAGCTGTGGCGGGTCATCTGTGAGCTGGAAAAGCTGGAAGAGGATTCGGAAATTCTCTACCGGCCTTTTCAGACGCTGAGTCCGGGAGAACGCACAAAAATTTTACTGGCCGTTTTGTTTTCCGGAGACAATGACTTTTTGCTGATCGATGAGCCGACCAATCACCTGGACCGGGACGCCCGGGAAGCTGTAAAACAGTATCTTGCGTCAAAAAAAGGATTCATTTTGGTATCCCATGACAGAGATTTGCTGGATGCCTGCACGAACCATTGCCTGGTGCTCAACCGCAAAAGCATTGAGGTACAGTGCGGCAATTTTTCCACATGGTGGGAGAATAAGCAGAAAAAAGACAAGTATGTCATAGCAGAAAACGAAAAACATCAAAAGGAAATAAAAAAGCTGAAACAGGCTGCGTCGCGCGCCTCAGTATGGGCAGACCAGAATGAACGGACCAAAATAGGCTATGACCCGGTAAAGCAACATGACAGAAATATGGGGACAAGAGCATTTATCGGTGCAAAAACAAAGAAAATGCAGAGCAGGGTCCGGCAGATGGAAAAACGAATCCATCAGGAAATAAAAGAAAAAGAAGGGCTTCTGCAGGATTTGGAAACACCTGCGGATTTAAAACTGACCCGGCTTACGCATCACAAAAATACACTTGTCAATATAAAAGACTACAGCATAAAATATACAGATGCAGACCATTTGCTCTTTGAAAACATCTCCTTTGCAGTCAACAGCGGGGAACGGATCGCTTTGTATGGAAAAAACGGCTGCGGAAAGTCAACACTGCTTCGGATGATTTTACAGAAAGCTGCTTCTTTTGGTTCTGGCATGGCTGTTTCGGAAAAAGGGGTATGTGAAACGGCCCCGGGACTTGTAATTTCTTATGCCGGGCAGGATACGTCAGGCTTAAAAGGCGATATTACCAGCTTTTGCGAAGAACATGATCTCGATCAAAGCGTATTCTGCGCAATTCTCAGGCAGCTTGATTTTGAACGGGTGCAGTTTTTGAAACATATGGAGGAGTATTCGGAAGGACAGAAAAAGAAGGTATTGCTGGCAGCAAGCCTGCTGAAACCGGCTCATCTCTATATCTGGGATGAACCTCTGAACTATATCGACGTATTTTCAAGAATGCAGATTGAAAAGCTGCTGTCAGATTTCCCTCCAACCATGCTGTTTGTAGAACATGATGTGAAATTTTGCCAAAAAATTGCAACCAGAATCCTTCCATTATAACAATCAGGCAATGGGAAAGTGCCGAAGCAAATTTCCATTGCCTGATACGCGCCCCGGCCCCGTGTAATTACAGTGTAATAATCCCCATTACGTCCAGAATAGAGCCTAACAATATAAGGGCAAGCAAAACCGGAGCTATATATTTAATCACAACGACATACAACTTCCTGCTTCTGAACTGCACCCCGGACGATTCCACCTCATCAATAATTGTCCGGGGCTTCACAAGATACCCCGCAAACACACAGGTGAAAATCGCAACAATCGGCATAAGCAGGCTGTTGGAAACAAAATCAAACAAATCGAGAATGGTCTTGTCACCAATCGAAATGCCTTTCCAGAGTCCAAATCCGAGCGATGACGGAATTGCCATGATTACCGTGTAAATCCCTACAGCGACAGCTGTTTTGCTGCGGCTTGTCTTAAATTTGTCCACGAAAATCGATACCACCGTTTCCATCAGGGAAATCGCAGAGGTCAGCGCTGCAAACAGCACCAGAATAAAAAATGCTGTGCCGATAATCTGTCCGCCCTTCATGCTCTCAAACACCTTCGGCAGGGTGATAAACATCAGCGTAGGTCCTGTTGACAGAGCTTTTTCATCGCCCCCGGAAAAAATAAATACAGCCGGTACGATCATAAGACCTGCCAGAATGGCAATCAGAGTATCAAAAATCTCAATATTTCTCACGCTGTTTTCAATATTGTCCTTCTTAGATGCATAAGAGCCGTACGTGATCATAATTCCCATAGCAAGCGACATCGAATAAAATAACTGTCCGGTTGCCGCGATAAAAGCAGTAAAAGAAAACTTGGAAAGATCCGGTTTCAAATAATAGAGGATGCCGTCCTTCGAACCGGGTCTCGTAATAACAAATACCGCTATAACACAGGAAAGGACAATCAAAAGCGGCATCAGGATTTTGCTCACCTTTTCAATCCCTTTGTTTACGCCGAGCAAAATGACACACAACGTAAACAGAATAAACAGAAACAGCCAAAAAAGCGGCTCGCCTGTCTGGCCGGTAAATCCTTCAAAATAAGCAGAATCGGCAACGTTTTTCCCCTGTCCGGTGAGATACACCCAGGTAAATTTGACGACCCACCCGCCGATTACACAATAATACGGCAGAATCAGAATCGGAACAATACTCGCTAATATTCCGATAAATCCGCTCTTTTTATGCAGGGTGCCGAATGCATACAAAGCGCTTTTTCCAGTCTTACGCCCAATTGCGATCTCTGTAACCATCAATGTAAAACCGAAGGTGACCGCCAGCAGAATATATATCAGCAGAAAGCTTCCGCCGCCATACTTGGCTGCAAGATAGGGAAAACGCCAGATGTTACCCAGTCCGACTGCCGACCCGGCTGCAGCCAATATAAATCCGATTTTACTGGAAAAATGATGTTTTGACTCCATAAATACTCTCCTTTTCTCCGGCCAGTCCTTTATTCGGACAAATATTTGTCAAAATCTGCCGGCCGGGTTCTTTTTCTATTATAACGGAAAGCATATACAGAAACAATACTTAATTTTATGAAAATGACATTACGCTTGATTACCTATCATTTCTATGATATGATAGGTTTTAAATAAAACGGATATGAAGGAGGCAGACATTATGAAAATATCTACCAGAGGCCGTTATTCTTTCCGCATGATGATAGACCTGGCACAGCATTACGATGAAGGGTTTATTTCGCTGAAAGATATTTCTGCCCGTCAGAATATATCAAAAAAATATCTTGAACAGATTATTTCCTTTTTAAACAGAAGTCGGCTTTTTCATTCCAACAAAGGCCATATGGGAGGATATAAGCTTGCAAAGCATCCGTCCGAAATGACTGTCCGGGAAATATTAGAAAGTGCGGAGGGAAGCCTTACTCCGGTAAGCTGTATGGATAACGTCCCAAACCAGTGCGAAAACTGTGAGGGCTGTATTACACTTCCAGTTTATGAAGGGCTATACGATGCCATCCTGCATTACCTAAACAGCGTAACACTGCAGGACGTCATTACCGGCCGCACCGTATAGCCGGCCGAACATCCTATCCAAAATTATCTGCATGATTTTTCTGCTTTGGCTGAAACTACCGCCGTATGCGTTTTTTCTCTTTTTTCCGGATTTTCCTAAGGCGCTTCACAAGTCCCGCGCAGACTGTTTCATCCGCGTCCGGGCCGAAAAATACTTCGTAAAGCTGTCCGATCAGTGCCTCGTCAATCTCCTCAATCCTGATTGACTGTTTCAGCCACCGCAGCTGCCTTTTCACACTCCACCCACCCTGAAACTGTCCATAATTTTTTTCTCCACGGCGTATCAGCTTCGCATAAGCCCTCTCCACTTTTTGCTTTCCTGACAGTCCGGCATAGACCCGCCAGCGGTAAATACCTGTTCCGGCGGCCGCAAGGGCAGCTGCAAGAAGCAGCCACGCGCCTGCCGACATAACATATCCGGTAATCTGCTCCATATAATCGCCGATCATGCCGGCATTATCCAGTTCGGCATCTCCCCGGTTAAATACATCCCAGAAGCTGTCGTCCGTATCTGCACTCCGCGGCGGTGTCGTATCCACTACCACCCAGCCTTTGCCCTCTACATACATTTCTACCCACGAATGTGCATTGGCGTCCGGAACCTCCACCCTGACAACGCCGGTTTTTCCCAGCTTCGATTCGCCTGAAAAATAATTCTCATAAGCCTCCTCTGCCAAAAGCTCCCCCTTGTTGACAACATCTGCATACGAAATCGCATACCCTTCCACATAACGTGCCGGTATTCCTTTATAGCGCAAAAGCATTACCGTTGCAGAGGCAAAATGTGCACAAAAGCCCTTTTTGCTGTCCAGCAGAAACCGGCTGATATAGTCCTGACTCCCAAACTGGTATCCGGGACGAAGTGTATAGGCATAGTTTTTCGCAAAATACTCTTTCATCTGCTTCACGATTTTTTCGGGACTTCCCTTTAATTTTGCATCCCTGCAGACTTTTCTCACTGCAGAATAACAGCTGTTCGGCACCTCCAGATAGACACTATTAATCCTCACCTTGTGGTCCTGCAGTTTTACATTCTCATCATAAGGATAAAAATCATATGTCATCAAAGTCCCATACCCCACTTCATGGGAATCCGCATAGGTATAATACGGATAAAAGGAATACCCTCTGTCCGCACCCACATTTTCCACTCTCATTCGGCCTGTCTGCCGGTTCATTCTGCTCTCATCTTTATATGCCTCAAACAACACCTCATTATCCCGTTTCGAAAATGCGTAATCCCTGCTTTTCGTGTGATAGACGGACTGCCACTCGTCCCCGGTGTACGTCGCCCCGGTATAGGCCTTCAGATAAACCGGTTCGGTACTGTAGGGGGCAAATTCGACAATCAAATCTGTTTCATAGTCCGGATTTACCGACGAAACCCCGCCAAGTCCGCCTCCGCGTATGCCCGCACCGCTTTCCTTCTGTCCCCACAGAGAACTGATTCCATATTGGACAACCTTCGCTACGGTTTCCTCCGACTGTATTTTCCACCTGCTCTGCGGAACTATCGCCGCATACCGCTCCCGCGGCAAAAATATAGCAGACAGTCCTACCACCGCAAGCGCAAACAAAAAGGTGGTTGGCAGCACATATTTGTACTGGCTGCTAAGATTTTGCCCTGTCTTTCCCCGCTGCACCAGCCAGACAGCGCCGTACCCGGCAAGCAGACAAATGCTATACACTTGCTCCGGCGTCTCTTCGAAATAAATGGGAATGAAAAACACAGGAAACGTGAGCATAACCACCTTAACGAGACTTGCCTTCCGTGACAAATGAAGATTCAGTAAAATAACCCACACAATTCCAATCGTCAGCACAAAATACGTCACGGTCACATACTGGTTCTCAATGCTTTCCGCATATTCCGTTCCGTTGTAAATATCCAGATATTCTCTTGCATGGGAGTTCACTGCATTGATCACTACATGATAACCGCTGTTAATATACTGATAACAATTCAGAGCCAGCAGCAGATACATGACAAATATGCCAATGCTGACAAGATTGGTTACCCAGCGCCTGTTGGTTTCGTAAGCAGCCGATAAAATCAGCGCCAAAACAAAAATAACAAACACGGCAACTGTTTTATTATATGCAATATCATACGCAGACAAAAAACCTCCGGCCATACCGTACACCAGAAACGTAAGCAAAACAGACTTTAGCAGCACGCCCGTCCTGTCATAGACTGCCTCCGGCTTCACCGGTGTCAGCACAATGTCCTGTACTGGTACCTCTTTTTTCTTTTTCCGCTCCATAAAATTCCCTTCTTCTACCGTGCCACATATGTTCCTCTCACAGTTCCAATCATAACTAATATATAGGCCTCCTGCGGATACTCCGTCTCAAAATACTGTCTCACAGATAATTTGGGCCCCGTTGAACGCATGCTGAGAATCTCGTAAATCATCTGTTCCAGCTCTCCGGTTTCAAAAACCAGTCGTGACTTTATCTGCTTTTCCACAGAATTCCACCAGTAGAGCTGCATCGGATAATTCTCATTTATCAGTGACTCGCCAATACACTGCAGAGAATCCATCAATTTATCATTTACAACTTTATCCTCCTGAAAATCCAGTATTACATTAATTTTACGGCTTCCGGAGGAAAGCCGCTCCTTTGTAATCAGCTCGTCCTGTTTTGCACTTAACTTCCAGTGAATATTCCTGAGCTCGTCCCCCTCCTCGTACTCACGGATTTCATAATCTGCCGTATAATCCGCTCCCATACGGCTTCTTTTATCCTCTTGCGGAAAATCCTCCACCAGCTCACAGATTTTTTCCGTCTCTTTTTCCTCAGACACCGGCCCGGCAACCGCATGACCGTTCACATTTTTCTGACTTTCCACATAAAATAAATGCAGGGGATCAAAAATCAGAAACTGTTCGATTTTCACCTCTAACAAACCGCAGTACAACGTGGCCATGCCGCTGTCAACTACCCTTTTCTCACCCGGACAGGCACGCACATGCTCTTCCTTGTATACACAGCTTCCAACAAATACATTTTCCACCTTAAGCCTGAGCCGCACCGGAAATGAGAGCCAGCGGTTCTGGTTATATATTTTTACATAAAAAACAAAGGTGCTATGCCTGCCGACCTTTTCTGCCGGAAGCATGACCTTCCCTGTCAGGCATTCCCTGTTCGCCCGAAGCAGCAGAAACGAAATGACACCTGCCGCAATCATAGCCACACCAAACAGGAGATTCAAATAACCACGAAATCTCCACCAAAAAAATGCATTAAGAAAAAAAACTGCTATGTAACCTGCCATTCCCCATTTGCTCATGTGGAATCCCTGTTTCATGAAATCACACGCACCCTTTCTGTAATCTGTGTAATCACCTCCGGTACGCCGATTCCTTCTGATTTTGCTTTTACATTTACTTTCAGGCGATGTCCCCACACATCCTGAATCACATACAAAACATCCTCCGGCACCACGTAAGAACCGCCATGAATCACCGCCATCGCCTTAGCCATCTTCAAAAGAGCGATGCTTCCCCTCGGACTGATTCCAAGTGAGACATATTCATTCTTTCTCGTTTCCTCTGTTAATTTCACAATATACTCATATATATTGTCCGACACAAACATCTCCTTTGTCTGACGCTGCAGCTGCGCTAACTGCTCATTGCGGATAATGGTCTGCACCTGCTTTAACGGCTCCTCCTCATTTCCTTTTAATATTTCCAGCGCCGCACTGTGGGACGGATATCCCATAGTCAGACACACCAAAAAACGGTCAAGCTGCGATTCCGGCAACATCTGCGTCCCTGCAGAGCCTATGGGATTTTCTGTTGCAATGACAAAAAACGGGCTTGGCAGCTCGTGGGTCACCCCTTCTACAGTGACCTTCTTTTCCTCCATCACTTCCAGCAGGGCCGACTGGGTTTTGGATGAGGTCCGGTTAATCTCATCAGCCAGAAAAAGATTAGTAAAAACGGCGCCTTTTCTATATTCAAAATCCTTTGTCCCCGCATTGTACATCATAAATCCTACGATGTCACTGGGCAGAACATCCGGCGTAAACTGCATTCTTTTATATTCCATGCTGCCGCTGCCGGAAAACACATCAAGAAAGTGGCTGCCCGGAATATCC